>JAGVUK010000239.1 GCA_019136335.1 Methanomicrobiales archaeon | reverse complement strand
GTAGCGCTCTATGAACCCGGCGTCGTAGAGAAGGTTTGAGAGAGCCGGATTCCGGGGAACATGCTCCGGGTCCTCTATATCAACGCCCGGCATCAGACCGCCGGGGTTGCGGATCTCGATCCTGTCTGGATGGAGAAAAACCCTGATATCAGCGCTCACGGTGTAGTTTCGGTGGGCAACGGCATTGATGATCGCTTCCCTGATCGCCCTCGGCGGGTACTCCTCAACCCTGACCCGCCGTGCTCCCACGACCACCTCAACCTTCTGTATCTCGGCAAGGAGGGCCGAGTACACCGCTTCGATCACCCGCGCGACCGGCCCCTCAAACTCCCGGCTCCACACCGGTTCATCGTTTGCCATTCGGATCATGCGGATTTTAGCATGGGGGATCTGCATGCCGGCGTCGGTGAAGAAGAGGATGCCTGCGTTGGTGAGCATCCCGTCTCTCACGGCGCCGGCGCTACGGAGGTAGCGGTTGCGATCCTCGTCGGCGATAACCTTTCCACGGGATCGTGTGATGGCTTCAAAGAACCAATCGATGCAGTGGGGGTCGGCATCCGCAAGATCGGTGGCCGGCGCGCCATCCCAGGCGATGATCCCGAGCTCTGATGAGAGCATAAGTATCTCCTGGATAGAAAGAGGGCGGATACTGGTGCCCACCCTGATATAGACGACGCCACCGACGGAGCAGAGCGATGTGCCCTTCTGCACCTCGATGATGAGGAGATCCCTATCATTCACGGAAAGTTTACGGGTGGTGATCTGCGGCGGCGGAACGATCGATGAAAGAGCGCTCGTAACCATCTCAAGTGCCGCTTTCACGTCGGTCCCGACGATGTTGCTGCTATCGTCGACCCCGATGATGATATGACCCCCTTCCGCGTTCGTCAGCGCCGCGATCTCGCGATGGATGGTCCTTGAGGGCGCCCTCTTGAATTCAACCCGCTCTGATTCACCGTCCCGGATAAGGGTGAGGAGGCGATCGAGATCCATGATTACTGTTAACTGCCGTAACGGTGAAGAACGTTACGGTAGATGGTTTACTGTATCACTTTACAGTGATTCGGTATGATACAGTAAAGATCATCCCCGTATCGTGGACCAATATTCAGGCGGAGCCGTCTCCAGGCCGAGTTGTCACCCGTCCGGGGGTACCCGGCGAGACGGTAAACCACCACCGTCTCATCCTGCCGTCACGAACCCCGCCGCCCGGATAGGGTCCAGGTGACGGTGACTCGATGAACCCCGCGATCGAGCCGGTCTTTTAAGGAAAATAGCGGCCGACGGGCTGCTACAGGCATCCGGGGTATTGTGGCCGGCGCGCCGTGGCTCGCCTTCACGGTGATCGTTGTTTCGGGCGTCGTCTCCATGAATACCGGGGAGCGGTTCCGGCGGTGAGGAGGGCGACGTCGTCTCCCGTTACTTCCCCTTCCGGGTAATCCTGTGGCGGTGGAGCGGGATCGGGCCCGGCACGGCGATGGGGAACGTCCCTTCGGCCGCGTGCCGGACGTCCTCGATCGAGTAGAACGCCTTGGGATTGAACTCGTGGATGGCCTTCTCCACATCCTTGATGTTCTTCCTCTTGATCACCGAGAAGATGACCTTGCCCGGCCCCTGTTTTCCCTGGGCATCGAGGACCGTCACCCCGTAGCCGGCACCGCGGAGGTACTCGATGAGGTTCGTTGCGTCCCGCTGGGTGATGACCCGGATGAGGGCGAGCCCCATCGCGAGCCGCTCCTCTAAAAGCATCCCGACGTAGTTTCCGGTCGCAAACCCGGCCGCATAGGCGAAGTAATTGAGCGGGTTCGTGAGGTTCTGGAATATCTGCCCGACGGCGATGATCCAGATGAAGACCTCGACGAACCCGAGGGCCGGGGCGACCATCTTCATTCCCCGGGATACAAAGATGATCCGCATCGTTCCGATGGTGACATCGCAGATCCGCGCAAAGAAGATAAACGCCGGGACGACGACCAGGGAGAAGACCTCCGGGGCGATATCCGGGACGATGCCGAGCATGGATCATTGTTGATGAGCGGGAAATATAATTTTATCCATATGTAAATAGATGCCGGGCACGAAAAATTTGTGAAAATCAGCCTTACAGGATACTGCGAAAGAACACTCGGGAAAAACTACATGATGCCCCTGGGGCCACAGGCATACCGGATGAAAAGATCGTGGGCCATTTTCATACGAAAGGGGTGAGCGGGTGCGCGTACGGACCGGGCGACCGCGGTTGTGATCCCCGGGCCGGCCTGTCACGGTCGACGCGGGGAACGCCTCGGTCGTCCTGACGACGAAGGGAGACTTCGAGGGCGAGACGCTCCACTACACCGACGCGGACGCCGCCTGGGGCGAGATCGACCAATTCTCGACCTCCGGTCTCTTCGGCTTGGCGCCGGCATCGTCACCGACAGGCGGGGGCGGCGGGGATACCGTCGTCGCCCGGAACCTTGATGGGGGGCGGGAAGAGACCTTGCAGGGGAGCACGCCATGATCCTTTCACCCGCGTTCTACGAACGGGACACCGTGACCGTCGCAAAAGACCTGCTGGGATGCCTGCTCATACACCGGGACGGGGCGGGGACGGCGATGGGGTGGATCGTCGAGGACGAGGCCTACCTCCGTGATGACCCGGCAGCCCACTCGTTCCGGGGGGAGACGGCAAGGAACCGGACCATGTTCGGGCCGGCGGGCCGCGCCTACGTCTACCGGATCTACGGGCTGCACACCTGCGTCAACGTCGTGACCGGGCCGGAGGGCGCAGGCGAGGCGGTCCTCATCCGGGCGCTCGAACCGGTCGCCGGGATCGATCGTATGCGGGAGCGGCGGGGGACGGACGACCCGCTCGCGCTCGCGAGCGGCCCGGGAAAACTGACGCAGGCGCTCGGGATCACCATGGACCTGGACGGGACCTCCCTTCTCGACGGCCCTCTCCAGGTCTGGTCGCCCGAGAGCCTGCCCGGCAGGCGGCCGGAGGGCTCGCCGGGGGAGATCGTCCGGACGACCCGGGTTGGGATCACGAAGGCGGCGGACCTCCCCCTCCGGTTCTACCTGAA
>JAGVUK010000108.1 GCA_019136335.1 Methanomicrobiales archaeon | reverse complement strand
GGCCCGGACGTCGTAGACGTTGATCCCCATCGCCTCACAGTAGAGGGCGAGCTGGTTGACGGCCGCGATCTGGAGGTCGCGGAAGGTGTTCTCGGCGGTCTTCGTCACCTCGGCAGCGGTCGCGGTCATCGGGATGACCGTGCCGGCCGTCAGGACCGGCGAGTAGAGCTCGACCGCACGCGCCGTCGAGACCTCGTCGATCCCGCCGACGACCCGGTCGTGCTCGCGGATGTTCCGGAGCAGCCGGCCGACCATCACCCGCTCGGGGGCGTGGGCGAGAGCGAAATCCTTCCCGGCGACGAGCCCGGACTCCGCTTCCAGGATCTCGCGGGCCATCCCGATGGTCGTGCCGGGGGTGATCGTCGACTCGAGCACCACGAGCATCCCGGGCGCGAGATGCCGCCCGACGTTCCGGAGCCCCTCGATGAGCGGCGTGAAGTCCGGGAGGAGGTCTTTTTTGTCCTTAAACGGCGTCTGGATGGCAAGCGTCACTGCGTCGCACTCCGCGATCTTCGAAAAGTCCGGGGTGCAGGAGAACTTCCCGGCGCCCACGACCTTCCCGAGCAGGTCTTCAAGGCCCGGCTCCTCGCCCTTGAGCGGTGACTCCCCGCGGTTGAGCATATTGATCTTGTATCCGGAAGAAGCGGAATCCCGCTGGAAGCCGTAGACGTGTTCAATTCCCGGCACATCCGCAAAGAGCGCCGCCGCCGGGATGCCGACGTAGCCCATCCCGATGACGCCGATCTTCCGGATCGGGCCGCGTTTATTGATAAGCGTTGCCAGGTTCTCGGTCATTGTATGCATCTCTGGTTTGTCTTCAAGGTTGATATTCTGTCTTCTGCCACCCCCTTTTGCGGTGCAGGCAGGGGTCCAAAGAGACCTTCGCCGGGCGAAGATCCGGAGAAACTATTTATGTCCGCCATACAGAGTGAGATTGAATGAAACGATTTGTGGCCACTGCGCGGGGGCGTGTCCAGCGGGTCGGCTATCGGGAGCATGTGTACAACGAGACGTTCGAACGGAATATCTCGGGGTACGTGAAGAATCTCAAGAACAGGGAGGTCGAGATCGTCGCAGAGGGGAGCGAAGAGGATCTCCGGGGTTTCATCAACGCGATCAATATCATACAAAGACCGATTGCCGTCAAATCGTTCACCGTCAGATGGGAAGAGGCAACAGGAGAGTACGCCGATTTCGAGATCATCCGGGGAGACCTCCAGGAGGAACTGTTTGAGAGGGTTGACTTTCTTCTCCTGCAATGCACCGAAACTATGTACCGGAACTGAGTTTAGACAAGCAGGACCCGGTCTTCCAGATCGCGACGACAGAAGAGATTGTCGGGCTCCGGAGTGATACCAAAAAGCACCTTGACGACGAATTTGCAGAGATCAGGAAGGAGCTCGTCTCCATCAAGGATGCGCTTGCCCGGGCAGGCATCCAGGTCTGAGTTCCTCCCGCATCCCCGCGCCAACTGGCCCGGGCCGCACGCGCGGTCGTGCCTGATTTCCTGGTCCTCGCTCATCGAGAAAAGGCGTCAGGATGGCGAGGGTCACTGCATCGCACCCGGCGATCTTCGCAAAATCCGCGATGCGGGAGAATTTTTCCCGTACCGGCGACCGTTCTCAGCAACTCTTCAAGCCCGGTCTCCTCGCCCCTGAGCGGGGGCTCCCCCGGTTGAGCATCGTGATCTTGTACCCCAACGAGGGGGAGTTTCGCTGGAGACCGTAGACGTGCTTGATACCCGGTACACCTATTGTCTGCACTTCTAATCTGTCTTCAGGGTCCAAATTCCCTGATGATCGCCGCAATTCGCGCGGCTGCATGCCCGTCGCCGAACCGGGCAGAGTGCCGGCCGCCGCCGCCCCGCTCTGCCTCGGCGACGATCCGGTCGGCATCCGCGCCCACAAGGACGTTCCAGCCGTCCTCCAGGGTCTCGACCCACTCGGTGTTCTCCCGGAGGGTCACGCACGGCACCTCAAGGATGTAGGCCTCCTTCTGGACGCCGCCGGAGTCGGTCAGGACCGCCCGGGCGCCGGAAAGAAGGGTGAGCATATCAAAGTAGGGGAGCGGTTCAACAACTCTGACGTTCGCCGCGGGTGTGATCCTGTACTCGGTGAACTTCTTCCTTGTCCGGGGGTGGACCGGGAAGACCACCGGGGCGTCGAGGCGGGAAAACGCCTCCATGATCGCCCGGAGTGCGGCGGGATCATCAGTGTTCCCCGCACGGTGGACCGTGGCAAGGTAGTACCCCTTCCGGGAGAGCCCGAGATCGGTAAGAGCCGTGGAGCGCTCTTTTGCGAGAGGTAGGTTCTCCCGGAGCGCGTCGACCATCACGTCCCCGGTGAGGTGGACGCCCGCGGTCACCCCCTCGGCCGCAAGGTTCGCAACCGCGGTCGCCGTCGGGCAGAAGAGGATATCAGAACAATGGTCGGTGAGCACCCGGTTCACCTCCTCGGGCATCCGGCGGTCAAAACTCCGGAGCCCGGCCTCGACGTGCGCCACCGGCACGTGCATCTTCGCCGCCGCGAGTGCGCCCGCGAGGGTCGAGTTCGTATCCCCGTAGACGAGAACAATCCCTGGCTCCTCCTTCCCGATCACCTCCTCGACCGCGGCGAGCATCCGGCCGGTCTGGACGCCGTGGCTCCCCGAGCCGATATCGAGGTGGTAGTCGGGCGCCGGGATCCCGAGGTCCCGGAAGAAGACCTCAGAGAGGAGGTAGTCATAGTGCTGGCCGGTGTGGACGAGGACCTCCTCGTGCACCTTCCGGAGTCCCCGCGAGACCGGGGCGCACTTGATGAACTGGGGCCGGGCCCCGACGACCGAGAGGACCTTCATGCCGAGAGGCCCCGGTAGATCGCCTCGCAGATCCGGACGTTTGAGAGCCCCTGCTCCGGGGTCACCGGGAAGGGTTTGTTGTCGCGGGCGGCCCGCACAAACGTCGAAAGTTCGATCTTCAGCGGCTCGACCTTGTTCACCAGGAGTTTCTCGATGATGTTCTCCTGGCGGTAGAGCCCGTTCTCCTGCCCGTAGGCTTCCGGTTTCCGGTAAACGTAGACCTCCTGGGTCATGAA
>JAGVUK010000118.1 GCA_019136335.1 Methanomicrobiales archaeon | reverse complement strand
GAGGTGTTGACGCTCATGTACTTCTCGATCTGGTACATGCTCGACCGTTCCCCGACGACCGCAGCCAGGTGAATGACGGAGTCGATTCCATCGAGGGCCTCCCGCAGCCGGTGCGGGTCCCGGACGTCCCCGACGACGACCTCAACCCGCCGGTCAAGGTGCCGGGGCCGTTGGCGTTCCGGGCCGTGCACCCGCGGCGTCAGGTTGTCGAGGATGCGGACCCGGTAGCCGTGCTGCAGCAACTCGGTTGCGAGGTGTGACCCGATGAACCCTGCCCCCCCGGTGAGGAGGAGGGTCGGACTGGTATCCGTATGCATGGTGTATCAGGGCACACCTGATGCACTCTTCGCATTAAATATTATCGTGAATACAAAATATTATTAAAACTTGTTTATTCCGGTTATCCCGGTGGTTTTTCCCGGCCGCCGGTTCGGTCTGTCCGGATGAGGGAGGCCGGGGAAGGATGGCGCCCATGCCGTCTCCCGCTCACGAATCAAGGATCGCCTCGGCCGCATCGCGGTAGGCCCGCATGACGTAGGGTATGCCGGAGACCGCCTCCGCCTCCTCGGTCAGGGCCATCAGGTCGCTCCGGGCGATTGTCCGGAGGCTGAAGTTCCGGGTCCCGGCCATGATCTGCTGCAGCCCCGTCCTGAATTTCTGCGTGTAGGTGTAGATCCCGACCGCACCGAGCGGGATCTCGTCGATCCGGTCGGAGTACTTCTCCCGGAGCTCCTCGTAGCAGACGAAGATCTCCTCTTTGGTGCGGCCGTACTTCGAGACGGTCTTTGGGAGTTCGCCGGCATCGAGCCACTTTCCGATGTTCTTTCCGACCATGCCGGGGATCATGAGGCCGCGGCCCATGCAGACGGCCCGGACGTAGGGGCTCCCCATGGCAAGCGCCTTGAAGACGTTCGCCTCGTCGGCAAACCCGCCGGCGACGGCGATGTCCGGGACCCGGATGCCCCGCTCCCGGAGCCGCTCGCAGAACTGGTAGGCAAGGGACTCGATGTAGAAGGTCGGGATCCCCCACTCGTTCATCATCGGCCAGGGGCTCATCCCCGTGCCGCCGGGCGCACCGTCGATGGTGAGGAGGTCGATCTTCGCCTCGGCACCGTAACGGATTGCCATCGCGAGTTCGACGGCCGAGTAGGCGCCGGTCTTGAGGGTGACCCGCTTAAAGCCGATGTCGCGGAGCCGGTCGACCTCGTCGAGGAACCCCTCCCGGGTGATGAACCCCACCCGGGAGTGCCGCTCGAACTCCCGTAAGGCGCCGTCCTCGAAGGCCTTCTGCACCTCGCGGATCCCGGGGTCCGGGAGGACGATGTAGCCCCGGCTTTTGAGCTGGTTTGCCTGGGCGAGGCTGTCGACCTTGATCTCCCCACCGATGCACTTTGCGCCCTGCCCCCACTTCAACTCGATCGTATCGAGGTTGTGCTTTGCGGAGACGTACTCGGCGGTCCCAAGCCGTGTGTCCTCCACGTTCAGCTGAACCAGGAGTTCGCCGTACCGGTCGCGGAACTTTCGGTAGATCTCGATCCGGCGGTCCATCTCGGGGGACCTCGCGACCCTGCCGGTGTGGTCGAGCACCAGCCCCGGGTCGACACCACAGACGTTCTCCCCGCAGACGAGCGTGATACCCGATATGGCAGCCCCGATGGCGAACTGCTCCCAGTTCGCGCGGGCGCTCTCGGTCGACCCGAGCGCCCCGGTGAAGATCGGGATCCGCATCGGGACCTTCGCGCTCCACCCGTACTCGGTCCGGGTATCCGCGGCGTAGAATACAGCGGTGTCGGGGCCGGCCTCGGCGCCCTCCGGCAACCCTTTCGCACCGACCGCGTAGCCCTGAATGTTCAGGTGCGAGTAGTCGACCGGGTAGTTCTTATCGGCGCCGGCCGTGATCTCGCCGAACGGGCCGGGGTAGAGGACTTCCCTGCCACGGAAGGAGGAGAGCCAGATCTCGCAGGCCCCCTTGCAGCCGTCGACGCACCGGGTGCAGATCCCGGACATGGGCACGACGTCACGGGAACGGTTGCTGGTTCCCGTCGCTTCGTTTGCGTTCGGTCTTCGCAGATTCATCGTTGCACCAGCAGATTTGTAGATAGAAGATTCCTTCCTCCAATTATAAACTTTTCTGTCGGCCGGAGAGCCGTTCCGGGATCTGCACCGGGTATTTATACTGTCGTATCGCCGGGATGCCGGGAGCGTGACGAAAGGGTAAAATATCTTGATGTAGATGAATGGCTTATGAACTTCAGGTTGCTACCTGCTCTGATTGTGCTTCTGCTCGCGTTTTCGTTCAGTGCCGCCTGCACGGGCTCCGGCGGCGACGCCGGGCCGTCCACGCCGGGGACCGGGACCCCGGCGGCAACGGAAACTCCCGTGCCGACGACAGGGGCCTCGCTCGCGCCCGGCCCGACGCAGACGATGCCGCCGGGCAAAGAGGTTGCGTTCCAGATTACGGCCGGATACCCCTCCCGGTTCACCCACGACCTTACCATCACCTTCAGCGGCGGCAAAGGCCAGGATTTCGTGAACAAAGAGAACGGCATCAATCTTCGCGTGACCAAATCGACCGGGGAGGTCGTCACCAGGACGATGCAGCCGCGCATCGGCGACGCGGTCACCATCAATGAAGCAGAAGGTGAGAACCGGGTTGAGATAACCGTCTCCCTCGTCACGGGAGGTTCATACAAGGTTACAGACGAGATCGTGAAGGTCCCCTGAACCCCGGGTTCCCATTTTTTTGCGGCCGCCGCCCTCAACCGGCGGCAGTCGACTCTTTCTCCACGCTCCACCGTATGAGCAGGCCGTCGTCGAGCCGTTCGGCCTCGATGATGCGCAGCCGTGCAAAATCCACTTCCCTGAGAAAACCGGCGCCGTCGGCAGGCGTGGGAGCGTCCTTGCCGCCGATGACGATGTTGCCGACGAACGTCTGGAGTTCGTCGACGAGTCCCTGCGCAAAAAGCGCCCAGATCAGGGTCCCGCCCCCCTCGACCATCAGCCGCCGGACCCCCTGCCGGTAGAGTTCCGCGAGCAGGGCCGCGAGATCGACGGTCTCATCACCGGCGACGACG
>JAGVUK010000292.1 GCA_019136335.1 Methanomicrobiales archaeon | reverse complement strand
CGCCTGGCTTTTAACCAGGTGGTCGGGGGTTCAAATCCCCTTGGGCCCGTTGCCATGGGCGATGTCTATGGATTTTAACAAGGTGATGCATCTGATACGCAACTCTTTCGTCGGCGGGGTGTAAGGCGATGGGCACTCCACTTGACGTACTCAACCATGAGATGGTTCCGGACCATCAGATTATGGGCGAAGAAGAGGTCGCGGACCTCCTTGCGACGTACCATATCTCTTTAGAACAACTGCCAAAAATTTACCATGATGATCCTGCAATCAAAGCTATCGGGGGCAATGTCGGGAACGTCATCCGGATCACCCGTGACAGCCGCACAGCAGGCAGGGCCGAAGCCTACCGCCTTGTCATGAAGAGACCGAAGAAATAAATCAGGGGCCGGGGAGCTGATCCATCTGTTAGACCGAAGCGTTTTGTCGAGGGCATACTTTTCGAGGGAGCATGTAGCACGCCACCAATTAGACTCCTATAACAACTTCCTCCTGCAAAACCTCCAGAAAGTTGTCGATGAGCAACGTGTAATTGAGACCGATATTGAAACCCGTGGAAAAGGCAAAGAGGCCGTATGGGTTGAACTGGGCAGGATCGAGGTGAAGAAACCCCGCGTCCGGGAGGCGGACGGATCGCAGTCCGAACTCTTCCCGAGCGAGGCGCGCCTCCGGAACCTCACGTACGCGGCACCCATTCAGCTCGACATGACGCTTGTCCAGGGCGAGGAGTCGCAGGAGCCGATCGTCACCATCATCGGGCAGCTGCCGGTGATGGTGGGGTCGGCTGCCTGCAACCTCTACAACATGAGCGACGCCGAGCGGACCGCGCACGGCGAGGACCCTCTCGACCCCGGCGGCTACTTCATCGTCAACGGCACCGAACGGGTGCTGATGACGCTTGAGGACCTTGCCTCGAACAAGATCATGACCGAGTTCACCGAGCGCTATAACGAGCGGATCTATGTAGCGAAGGTCTTCTCGCAGTTCCGGGGCTACCGGGCGCTCGTGATCGTTGAGAGGAACAAAAAGAACCTGCTTGAGGTCTCGTTCCCCTCGGTCGCCGGGCACCTCCGCTTTGTTGATCTGATGCGGGCGCTGGGACTCCAGGGTGACCACGACATCGTGGAGGCGGTCTCGACCGACGAAGAGATCCTCACCTTCATGATGCAGAACCTGGAAGAGAGCGAGTGCGACACAGTCGACGAAGGCGTCATGTATGTCGGGAAGAAACTCGCACCGAACCAGACCCGGGACTACCAGCGCAAGCGGGCGGAGTTCGTCCTGGATAACTACCTCCTGCCTCACCTGAATTACCTGATGCCGGTGGGCATAAAAGAGGACGACCCCGGCTACCGGCCGGCCGTCGAAGGCGTTCGCCTGGCAAAAGCGCACTTTCTCGGCCGCATGGCCGAGGCCTGCTTTGACCTGGTGCTCGACCGGCGCCGGATCGACGACAAAGACCACTACGCGAACAAGCGGCTGAAACTTGCCGGCGACCTGATGGAAGACCTCTTCCGGATATCGCTCAACCGCCTGACGCGCGACGTGAAGTACCAGCTTGAGCGGGCCAGCATGCGCCACCGCGACCTCTCGATCGGGACCGCGGTGCGCGCGGACGTCCTGACCGAACGGCTGCTTCACCCGCTTGCCACCGGCAACTGGGTGGGCGGGCGCACCGGCGTATCGCAGCTCCTGGACCGGGTCGATCACATGGCGGTGCTCTCGCACCTCCGCCGCGTCATCTCCCCGCTCTCCCGCTCGCAGCCCCACTTCGAGGCCCGTGACCTGCACCCCACCCAGTGGGGCCGGATCTGTCCAAGCGAGACACCTGAGGGGCCGAACTGCGGACTGGTGAAGAACTTCGCCCAGATGGTCGAGATCAGCAAGGGCGTCGTCGACGAAGAAAGCGTGAAGAGCGCCCTCTATGGTATGGGTGTCATCGCTCTTCGGAGGGAGACAGCATGAGACAGTCACGGGTCTTTGTGGATGGCGCCCTGATCGGGCTCGTGGACGACCCCCGCGACCTTGTCGGGCGGATGCGCGAGATGCGCCGGCGTGGCGAGATCTCGCGCGAGGTCAACGTCTCCTACAAAGAGTTCAACAACGACGTCATCATCCACACCGATCGCGGGAGAGCGCGCCGCCCCCTGATCGTGGTCAGGAACGGCAGACCACAGGTAGCCGACGAGGAGATCGAGTCCCTCCGGAGAGGCGAGATGACGTTTGAGAACATGGTGCAGAAGGGCGCGATCGAGTTCGTCGATGCCGAGGAGGAGGAAGACCTCTTCATCGCCATCAACGAAGCGGACCTCACCCCCGAGCATACGCATCTTGAGATCGATCCCTCGCTCATTCTCGGTATCGGGGCGGCGCATGTCCCGTTCCCCGAACACAACGCGAGTCCCCGTGTCACCATGGGTGCAGGGATGATCAAGCAGGCGCTCGGGTTTGGGGCAGCGAACATGAAACTCCGCCCCGACACCCGGGGGCACATGCTCCACTACGTCCAGAAGCCTCTCACCTTCACCCAGACATCCGACGTGATCGGCTCTGACGACCGGCCTGCAGGCCAGAACTTCGTCGTCGCGATCATATCCTACGAGGGGTTCAACATTGAGGATGCGCTGATCATCAACCAGGCCTCTATCGACCGGGGCCTCGGACGTTCGCACTTCTTCCGCACTTACGACGGCGAGGAGCGGCGATACCCCGGCGGCCAGGTCGACAGGATCGAGATCCCCGACGAAGAGGTCTCCGGTGCGCATGGCGCGGAATACTATGCGAACCTGGATGTCGACGGCATCATCAGCCCCGAGACGGTCGTTCGCGAGAAGGATGTGCTGATCGGGAAGACTTCCCCGCCGCGGTTCCTTGAAGAACCGACGAGCGAGCTCATCGCCGTCGAGAAGCGGCGCGACACGTCGGTCACGATGCGGAGCAACGAGCACGGCATCGTGGACACCGTTATCATCACCGAGGGCGAGAACTCCTCGCACCTCGTGAAGGTCCGGACCCGTGACCTCCGGGTGCCGGAGGTGGGCGACAAGTTCGCATCCCGGCACGGCCAGAAAGGCGTCATC
>JAGVUK010000282.1 GCA_019136335.1 Methanomicrobiales archaeon | reverse complement strand
GAGTTCTCGACACTGGTCCCGTCCTGGACGATCGCCCACATCTCCGAGAGCGGGAGGCCGTAGATGTTCTGCCGGAGAGTGGGGGCGGGGGGTTCGGAGTTATGGACGAGCACGCCCGTGAAGAGAGCACCGGCAAAGAACGCGATGCAGAATGTGAGGGCGATAACTCCTATATGGGTTCGATTCATGGGTTTTCCTCATGGTGACGGGCGACCTCCGGGGACAGGTTGCGGCGCCCACGCGGGAGAGGTCAACGTTCTTCTATAAACGATTTCTGTGACAATCGTCTACATGTCGGACTCCCGAGATTGTTTTTGGGCTAAAAAGAGGCTGCGAGAGCCCCTGAATAAAGGGCGCGCCGAACGGTGAGGAGCACCGGCAAAAAATTGTGAGGGTTAGAACTCGTGCACGGGCACGCACCGGTTCTTCCCCACATACGGCAGGACCGGCCCGGCGAGGTCGAGCCCGAGCGCCTCCCGGAGAACGTCCTCCATGGTGTCCACGGCCACGAACACAAGTTCGTCCCGGACATCTTCAGGCACGTCCTCAAGGTCCCGCTCGTTCTCCCGCGGGAGGATGACCTTCCTGATCCCGGCCCGGTGTGCGGCGAGAACCTTCTCCTTGATGCCCCCGACCGGCAGCACGGCGCCGGAGAGCGTCACCTCCCCGGTCATCGCGACCGTCGGGTCGACCGCTTTGCCGGTGACGAGGGAGGCGAGGGCCGTCAGGATGGTCACCCCCGCCGAAGGCCCGTCCTTCGGGGTCGCCCCCGACGGCACGTGGATGTGGATGTCGCTTGCGAAGAAGTCGAACCGGGTCAGCGTGGCCGCGAGCCTCGAGCGGATCAGGCTGAGGGATATCTGCGCGGACTCCTTCATCACATCCCCGAGCTGACCGGTGAGCGTGAGCCTCCCTTTGCCGGGCATGAACGTCCCCTCGATGAAGAGGATGTCGCCCCCGACCGGCGTCCAGGCGAGACCCGTGACGACGCCGGGCGGGTTCTCCTTCCGCGCCATGTCCTGCCGGACGGTCTCCCGCCCGAGGATCTCCGGGAGCATCTCCACCGTCACGACGTACGGAAGATCAGCGGTGCCCGAGACGATCTTCGCGGAGACGAACCGGGCAACCCGGGCGAGCTGCTTCTTGAGCGCCCGGACGCCCGCCTCCCGGGTGTAGCGGTCGATGATCACCGTGAGGGCGTCGTCCCCGACCTGGAGTTTATCCGCGTCAAGGCCGTGCTCCTCGAGCGTCTCCGGCAGCAGGTGGTCTTTTGCGATCGCGAACTTCTCGTTCTTCGTGTAGCCCGAGATCTCGACGAGCTCCATCCGGTCGAGGAGCGGCGCCGGGATGGTCGCGAGCGTGTTCGCGGTCGCGATGAAGAGCACGTCGGAGAGGTCGTAGGGGACCTCCAGGTAGTGATCCGTGAACGTGCTGTTCTGTTCGGGATCGAGGACCTCGAGGAGGGCGCTTGCCGGGTCTCCTGAGTATGAGACGGCGAGTTTGTCGATCTCGTCGAGGATGAAGACCGGGTTCTTCGTCCCGGCCCGCTTCATCCCCTGGATGATCCGGCCGGGGAGCGACCCGACGTAGGTCCGCCGGTGCCCCCGGATCTCCGCCTCGTCCTTGACGCCGCCGAGGCTGATCCGGACGTACTTCCGGCCCAGGGCGTCCGCGATGCTTTTGCCGAGGCTCGTCTTCCCGGTGCCGGGCGGGCCCGCGAAGAGGAGGATCGAGCCCTGCTTCTCCTCTTTGAGTTTCATGACCGCGAGGTGCTGGACGATCCGCTCCTTGACCTTCTCGAGGCCGTTGTGGTTGCTCTCGAGGATGCGGCGGGCCTCCTTGATATCGATGCTCTTCTTTTCCCCGACCGTCCAGGGAAGGTCGAGGAGGAGGTCTAAGTAGTTCCGGATCCCCTGGCTCTCGTGGTGCTGGCTCCCGCCCATCTCGAGTTTCCTGAGCTCGGCGAATGCCTTCTTCCGCACCTCGTCGGGCATCGTCGAACGCTCGATCCGCTCCCGGTAGCCACCGTCGCCGGAGGAGCCCTCGCCCCCGTTGAGCTCCTCCTGGATCACCCGGAGCTGCTCCCGGAGCATGGCTTCCCGGTTCGCCTTCCCGACCTTCTCAGAGGCCTTTTTGGCCACCTCGATCCGGAGGTTGATGCTCTCGTTCAGGTTCACCAGGAGCCGGAGGAACGCAGTG
The DNA here is from genome assembly GCA_019136335.1 of Methanomicrobiales archaeon. Lineage (GTDB taxonomy): Archaea > Halobacteriota > Methanomicrobia > Methanomicrobiales > Methanoculleaceae > Methanoculleus. The sequence continues at coordinate 914 of JAGVUK010000282.1, read as the reverse complement.
TAGCGCTCGCGCACGGAGACGGTCTCGAGGAGCGACTGCTTCGTTGCGAGGTCCACCGGCATGAAGGGCATGACGAACGCCATAACCTGGTCGACGGACTCCATCCTCTCGACGGGCCGGGTGAACTGTTCGGAACCCTGGAAGTTGCCGCTGATCTCATGGAGGGCCGCCTTGATGTCGCGGAGCATCTCCGCCCGGGCTTCCCCGTCGAGGTCCGGCAGATCCGGGAGCGGTTCGTGGATGGCATAGATCAGCCCGTCGTTCTCGAAGAGGGTTACGGCCTTCACCCGACGGGTTGCATGCGCAAAGATAAGATAGCCATCGTCCGCGGGCTGTACGTGCGCGATAGAGAGAAGGGTTCCGGTCGCGCAGAATGCGTCGGCTGGATCCTCCGAAGGCTCTGCGCCGCTCTTTACGGTCAGCCCGACCGCGGATGCCGACCCGTCGCTCTTCATGGCGGCGATCAGCGCCTCCCCGACGGCCGCCTCGACCTGGAGCTTCGTCCGGGTCTCCGGGTAGACCACGGTCTCGAAGAGCGGTATGACGATAGTCTCGCTGGTATCTGGTTGTGATAAGTGCATGGTGACTCCAATCATTTAGTTCGAATTTACCTAACTTTGTTGCCGGCCAAAAAAAATTACCTGACTTTCCTGAGGATCTCAAGGAGGAGATCCACTTCGGTCTCGTCGAGTGCCCGTACCATCCTCTCGATCATCCGGTTCAGGGCGTTCTGCTCGGCGTTTGCTATCATCCGCCCCTTCTCGGTCAGGCGGATGTACACGACCCTGCCGTCGTCGGGAGACTTCTGCCGGTAGGCGCACTCCATCCGGACGAACCTATCGATCATCTCCGTGACGGTGGGTTTTGAGGTCCTCGTGATCTCGGCAAGCCTGCTGAACGTCACGTCGCCGTGC
>JAGVUK010000166.1 GCA_019136335.1 Methanomicrobiales archaeon | reverse complement strand
ACTGGTTTCATACCATGAAAATCGTGTGCATGTTTATTTAAATATAACTTAATTGCACGGCGCACGCCCTCTTTGCTCTGGTAAAAATATCACTTTTTAAGAGCGTACGTCCTACAGAGATCGATCTGCACCGGCGCCGGATCCTCTCAAGGAGCGCGTGCCGGGGCCGGGGGTGCCGGCAACGGAGCCCACGGGTGACTGATGCAGGGGACTGAAATGACCGCGCCCGGCGAGAGGGTGAGGTGCCACCCGAGCGTCATCGTCGAGAACTCGCTCTCCGTCGTAGTCCTCGTCGCGCTCCTCGTTATGCGGTTCGAGACGACGGCAGTGGCGGGCGTGCTTGCGGCCGCCGTCGTCGCGCTGCTGCTCTTCAACTACCGGCAGTGGAAGCTGACGATCATCCGGTTCGGCGAGACGGAGATCGTGGTGGAGCGGGACACCCTCTTCAAGATGAAGCAGACCCTCCCCTACGCGAAGATCGCATCGGTCAATGTGAACCGTGGCATCGTAAACAGGCTCTTCGGGACATCGAAGTTGCAGATCAACATCAACTCGGGCAGCAGCGCGACTGTCCCGGAGGCGGTCCTGACGTTCCGCGAGGATATGGCGGACGAACTGCGGTCCGCAATCCTGGAGCGCCGCTGCGACCGGGAGGTCTTGCCGGACGAGGACGAGCCGGCGGAGTCTCTCGTCTCGTTTTCCCCGGCGGACGTGATCGTCCACGGCCTCTTCAGCGTTTCGACATACCAGACACTCCTCGGCTCCGTCTTTCTCGCCTACTCGATTTTTGAACTCTACACCTCTGCGGGCACGGGATTCGGGGGGACGGCAGAGCGCTCGTCTCGTTGCTGATCTTCGTCGCCCTCCAGATAGCGCCGGCGGTCTCGCTCATCTTCCGCTACTACAACTACAGGGTCTACCGCCGGGGGGAGACGATCTACCTGGAGCACGGCTTCTTCAGAACCTATAAAACATCGTTCAAGGTCTCACGGGTCAACGCTGTCCGCGTGAAGAGCACGCTTGCGGCCCGGCTCCTGCGCCGGTCGTGCATCGAGGCCGAGGTTGTAGGGCTCGCGTCCGGGACCGGGGAGAGTCTCCGCCCCGTCCTCTGCCTCTTAAAGGACGATGCGACGCAGCAGAGGCTTCTCCGCGAGCTGGTGCCGGAGTTTGTCTACGATCGGAACCCGGAAAAGCAGCCGGCGGGTGCAAGGGGCGTCCTCCTGGTCCGGGCCACGATAGCGTCGCTCGCGCTCGTCCTGGCGATGACCTACCCGTTGATCTACGTCTACCGCGAGGCTTCAGCCCTGGCCGGGGCCGCCGGGGTCGTCCTCCCCTGGGTGCTCCCCCTCGCGACGGCCCTCGCTGTCCTCGCGATCTTCTACGCGACGCGGGTCTCCTACCGGATCACGGAGTTCGATACCGGACGCGACCTCTTCACCTTCGTGAACGGCGCCGTCGACCGCGAGACCGTCGTGATGAACTACGACAAGGTCCAGATGGTCCGGGTCACGCAGGGCCCGGTCGCCCGGCTCTTCGGGGTCGCGAGGGCGAGGGTGCATCTCCTCTCCTCGACCGGGGAGACGAGCATCTCTTCGGGGTACTTCCCCGGGAGCCGGCTTGGGGCCGTAGGGGAGATTGTGATGGAGCGGATCGCGAGCGGGGAGTACGACTACCGGAAGAACAGCATCTGAACGTGCTCCATCGGCTCAAGGCTCTGAGAGTAGGTAAAACGGAAGGAGCAGATCCGGCTGTTCAACTTCTTCCCGGGTAGGTTTCAGGTGCATGGGGTGGGTGGCGGTTCCGCAACGCCATTACCCCTCATAGGCCCGGGATAATCAGAGGATAAAATGCATGAACCGTCCGGCGATTACGAGATCGAACGGAAAAATGAAAAGAGCGCTTCAGTTCTCCCTCCTTAAGCGGCGATCTCTGCACTGATGCCGAAAGCGTCGGAGATCTCGCCGAGGACCGCCTCTTCCGGCTCACTAATAGCAACGCCATGCTCCTTTGCTGCTTCGGCAACCTTCCGGCCTATCGCCAGCGACCACTTTTTGTAAGCCATTGCCTCGTCGGGAGATACCCTGGACAGGGTTGAGGAAGCAGATTTTGCCGCCTTGATGGTTGTATTCCTGTAGCCCGTCTGGTCGTGCTTCATCAGGTCCTGTTGCTCTTTAATCAACTCCTTTCCCTTTGATTGCATCTCGGCCGATATGAGGCCGACCAGAGCACTGCCGCTTGCGGCTGCCAGGTGTGTGGGTTCCTGTATCATGGCTTTCATTTCGCCCCACGCACCCAGGACCGATGGTGCAGCGACAATAACCGCCATTGAGATCGCGTACGGTAAACTGACGAGGTTCCTCCATTCGTCATCTGTAAATTGCACCCTCAGTTCCATATGCATTACCAGAAGTCAGTATCCGGCATGTATTATAAGATGATTTCTATAAAATCTGCAATGCCGGGAAGACGGTGGCTGTTGAGCGATGTGCCCATATAGGTGCCCATCCGTCTACCGGGAGCGAGTTTGCGCAAAGGATTTCGATACGGTATGGGTATAAGCCCCCTATGACGATCGCGGCATCACATGTTCTCCGGCATCTGTCTGTGATGTTCGTAATTTTAATATAAAATAATCCACAGCAACGGATTAGGAATGAAACCAATACAGGTTGTGGGCGTGCTCGTCGGCGCCTTTATTGCACTCCTTGGTCTGCTCTGGCTCCTACAAGGCGCAGCACTTATTCAGATGCGTCCGATACTCTGTGTCGCGAATTGCGAACCAATCGTGGGCAGATCACTGTTCTGGGCAGCAACCGGGGTGGTTGCCTTCATCATCGGGATTGTAGTCGTTATCCTCAGTGCGAGGCGCGACGGGACGTAAACGAATAATTGAACCTCTCGGTGACATATTTTGCCGGAATAAAAATGAGATTTTGAGGCCGGGTAGCCGCCCTATGCCCGCTCTTCCACCCGGATCTTCAACCCCTCGTTATCCACCGTCGTCGCGATCGCGATCCGGAGCCCCGCCTTTGCGAGGATCTCTGCCACCTCCTCCTCCGGCCGGCCGGTGATGACCGCGATGGAGGGGCCGACCGAGCTCATGCCGACGAACTCGAGCCCGGCATCCCGGAGCGCCGCCATATAACGGTAGATCTCAAAGCCGTGATGCTCCACCTCGGCGCGTTTCGAGCCCCGGAACTCGATCTCCCAGACGACGTCGCCGACTGTTGCAAGGTCCCCGCGCTCCAGCGCCGGGATGAGGTCCATCAGGATGAGATAGGACTTCAGCGCGCGGTCGCGGTAATCGAGGGTCCGGGCCTTGTTCATCAGGAGGTCGAACTCCTTCTCCCCCGCCGACGAGACGCCGGAGGACGGTATGACGATATAGACTTGTTTCCCCGTCCCGAAGGGGTGCCGGTAGACGAGCGCGAGATCATCGCCCATCACCGCCATCCCGCCGTAGGTGCTCGCGGCGGGGCCGACGCCGGTCTCGAACCCGAACGCGACGTTCCCGGCCTCCGTCTCCTCGACGAAGTTGTTGCCGAGGAGCAGGCGGAGCTCGTCGGGGGTCAGCGGCGAGCCCACGGCGGTATTGAGAGCGTTTGCGACCGCAATCAGGATGGTGCTCGTGGACCCGAGCCCCACGTGCTCGTACTGGTGGTCGCGCGCCCGGATCCGGAATCCGCCCGTGTAGCCGACGACCTGCCGGAACGCCTCCACAAAGTGCCGGAGGATCGGTTCGCGGGAGTAGTCGATCGAGAGCCCTGACGGCGTACACTCGACCTCAGCGGTACAGTAGACCCCGATGGCAAACCCGATCCCGCCCCCGCCGGGGTGGTCCGGGGAGAACCGGTTCATGTCGAGCACGGTGAGGTGGATCCTCGCCGGGGCGCGGACGACGACGGTGCCGGCAACCGGCGCGAGCCGGTACTCTTTCTGGAGCCCGCACGGCCTGATATGCTCGCCGGGGGAGAAGGAGGTGAACTCGTACTCGACGAGGTCGAGATCCCCTCCGCGGATCTTCATGATGGGCATTTTGTCACTTCGTTTCAGCGTGTGCGGTCAAAGAAGATATCCTTTCCAGATGCCCGGAGCGGAATGCCGTAGGCGACGCCGCACCCTTCGAGCCACCCAAGCGAGAGCGCGCCGACGCCGACCGAGTACATGACCCGGTTGTCGACGTTGTGGATGCTCGCGGTCTTTACCGCCGAGCCGACCGCGATCCCGATGTCCGCCATCCTGACGACACAATTCGGGCCGCGGAACGGGGTTGCCTGCGGGAGAGGCCTCCCCTGCGCCTCGAGCATCTCCGCACAGGTGGGATACCCGCACCCACCGCAGTCGAGGCCCACGGCGTCGGCGAGGAGCGAGCCGATGAGGAGGCAGGCGTCGCTTGCCTCGACGTTGCCCGCATCCCGGATGAAGAACCCGGCGTTATGCCGTTCACCATACTCCCGCATCGCCCCGGCAAGCGCGCTCCGGTCATCCCCGGTGACGATCATCGTCCGGATCACGTCGATCCCCCGTGCTTTCGGAGCGGTGCGCGCAGAGAGCGCCATCAGCCGGGCTACCGTCTCCACGGCGTCTGACTCAAAGACCATGGGAGTAGGTGGCACCGGATAAAGATAAGGGTATGCCCTCCGGGGAGTCGGGGTATCGATACATTTTTCGGAAAGACCGGCCGAATACCGGGGATATCATGGCACCCGAGAAGATGATCGAGAAAGCTACGTTCGGCGCGGGGTGTTTCTGGGGCGTCGAGGAGACGTTTCGGGAGGTCCACGGCGTCGTGGATACGGCGGTGGGATTCATGGGGGGCACCCTCGAGAACCCGACCTACCCTGAGGTCTGCACCGGGAAGACCGGGCACGCCGAGGTCGTGCAGGTGACCTACGACCCCGGAGAGGTTTCGTACCGCGACCTCCTCAACGCCTTCTGGAGCGCCCACGACCCGACCACGCTGAACCGGCAGGGGCCCGATATCGGGACGCAGTACCGGTCGGTGATCTTCTACCATACCCCGGAGCAGGAGGCGGCGGCACGGGCGTCGAAAGCGGCGGTGGAACGATCGGGAAGGTTCAGGCGCCCCATCGTCACCGCGATCGAGCCCGCGGGGACGTTCTGGCGGGCCGAGGAGTACCACCAGCAGTACTTCGCGAAACACGGGGGCGGGCACTGCAGGGTTGTGTAGGTGACCGTCGCATCAAAAACGTTCACGTGCAACGTTGCCGCGAAGGCCGTGGGCGGTATGGGCGGTCCTCCTCACGCACCAGGACCTGCCCCCCACCCCCGCTCCGGGACGGCCCCGGTCTTGAACCCGATCCCCTCAAACGAGGCGACCCGGCGGTCGCCCGAGAAGACGTCCACCGCATATACCGACGTCCTCTCCGTCTCCGAAACCTTGCGGGCGACCGCCTCGAGCGTGCCCGTCGCCGGCGGGGAAAAATAGCGGATATGAGCGGAGATCGCCGTCTGGTCCACCCCGTCCAGGTTTCCGGCGATGCCGAACGCGTGGTCAGCAAGAGCGAAGATCGCGCCCCCGTGAGTCGTGCCGTGGGCGTTCTCCATGCCCTCCGTCCGCATGATCACCCTGACGCACCCGCCCGTCGCCCCGGCGGTTTCGAGGCCGAGGAGGCGCGCAAACCCGCAGGCGTCAAACCGGCGGACCACATCGGCAGAGGACTCCGGGGTGGGTCGCTCAGCCGTCACGCCTACCTGTACTCCCGCTGCGAGTAGGAGACGCCGCCGGCGTCGCCGCCGCGGAGGACGATATACAGCCATTCCGATATCGACTTGAGCGTCCCGAACTGCTGGTAGCGCCGCATCGAGAACCCGACCGCGAGATCGGGGTCGAGATAGACTTTGCCGAGTTTACGCATCCGTTGCGCTATCTCAAGGTCGTCCCCGGCGTCGATGCAACGGTACATCCCCGCCCGGACGAACGCCTCACGGTCGAACGCCGTGTTGCACCCGAGGGTGAAGTAGATCGTCCGGGTGTGGTAACCGAGGCGCGAGAAGGCGTTTGCGCCAGAGAGCGAGAGGTGGTTCCGGAACCCCCCCTCGATCGGGTAGACCGTGCCGTAGAGCTGCACGATCTCGCGCTCCTCAAAGTTCTTTGCGATCCTCTCCACCCAGTCGCGGGGGAGGATACAGTCGGCGTCGGTCGTCGCGATGATATCGCCCGCGGAGGCCATCGCCCCGTCGTTTCGCGCGCCCCCGACCCGTTTGCTCGTCTGGACAAAGACCCTGTCCGCGAGGGGTTCCGCAAGCTCCCGGGTCCGGTCCTTTGAGTTCCCGTCGACGACGATGATCTCGTAGGCCTCCCGCGGGACCGTCTGGTCGGCGAGAGACTGCAGGCAGCGCTCGATGTTCTGTTCTTCGTTGTACGTCGGAACGACGACCGAGATCATCCCTCGATCAACTCCCGGTATAGTTGTTGATGCCGCTGTGCTATAAGCGTGATGTCGTAGTTCTCTGTCGATTTGCGGGCCCTGGCGGCGCAGCGGTGCAGGGCCGCATCGTCGTTCACGAGGGCCCGCGCCTCGTCGAGATCCCCAAAGAAGAGGACCGAGTCCCCGAAGATCTCCCGGAACTCGAAGATATCCCGGGCGATGACCGGGAGGCCCGCCGAGAGAGCCTCGACGATCACGAGGCCGAACGTCTCGGCGTGCGACGGCATGAAGAAGACGTCTGCCCCGCTGTACGCCCGGGATATGTCGTCGATGACCCCGGTGAAGATGACGTTTGCGTGGGAATGCGTCTTCTGCATCTGGATCTTCGCGTAATCCTTTGAGAGCGTCCCGTAGGGGAACCCGCCCACCCAGACCCAGGTCGTATCAGGGTGCTGGTCGGCGAGCTTGAAGAAGTCGTAGATGCCTTTCCGGGGAGTCTGCTGGCCGACGGAGAGCACCACTCTCTGACCGGGTTCGATCTCGTACTCGTCGCGAAACGACTTCCTCTTCTTTTTGTCCCGCTTGAAGTACGCCCGGTCGATGCCGTTCGGGATGAGGGTCTTTGGGACTTCGGGAACGAGCTGTTCGGTCTCGCGGTGGCAGGGCTCCGATATCGTTATGATATGGTCGAACTGCCGGTAGATCTTTGGGTATATCGTGTTGATCCTCTTTGAGAAGGCGACGTTCCCCTCGTTTACCCGAGGAGTCGAGTGGGCGGTCAGGACCTTCACGCCTTCGGTGAACTTCAGGTGGTACATCGCCCAGGGCCCGAAGGTGTGGTAGTGGGTCAGGTCGAAGTCGCCGTGGTAGAGGTTGCGGGAGACCTCCATGTCGGGGAGCCGGGCAAGGTGGTTGTACAGGGTTCTTGCAGCCGTTGCGCACCCGATGTAGCGCAGGAAACGGAAATCTTCGACGAATATGTTGACCTTCATCCGCCCCCCCTCACGAAGTCGAGGGTGCTCCGGATGCAGCCGTCCATGTTGAGGTACTCGAACCGGGAGAACCGGCCGACGAGGTCGATCCCCCGCTCCCGGCAGAACTCCCTGACGATCCTGATGTTTTTCTGGTAATCGATATCATAGACGACGTAAGCGAACTCCTGCCGCTCGACGCCGGTGTAGACGACCGCATCAGGGGAGGGGACGAGCCCGGCGGCGACGAGCGATCTGACGGTATGGTCGATCAGGTCGGCGTCCGTCATCCGGGAGATGCGGTCTCCATCGTTGTAGGTGATCTCGGCAAGGATCGAGGAGTGGCCCCGCGGGGCGACCTTGCTGCTGTAGTTAGAGGGGAACGATACCCGGTTGAAGAGCCCGGTCGCCTCGTCGGGGACGTAGAGCCAGGATATGTCGGGGACCTCTCCCTCAAGCCCGATGAAGACCGAGCAGAGGGAGTTGTACCGGAGGGCGTCGCACGCCGCCTGCACCTCGGCCGGGACGCCCGAAAGACACGGGAGCAGGTTCTGGAGGGGGATGGTCGATATCAGGCGGTCTGCACGGACGATCTCTTTGCCGTCGCTGACGGCGAACCCGCCGTCCTCCTCGCGGATGGAGGTGACGGCAAAGTTGGTCCGGACGGCGGGGAGGACCGGTTCTGCGATCGCGTGGATCAAAGCCTCGATCCCGCCCTGCACCGGGTAGGAGAAGACCGCCTGGTGGACGTAACCTTCGGTCTCGATCCCGACGGCCGAGCGGATGATGTCCTCGACCGGCGGGCGCGGGATCCGCCCTTCCACCCAGTGGTGCGACATCCGGTCCGCCGGGTAGTTCCAGATCTTCTCGTTGTAGGGGAGCATGTAGCAGTCGGCGATGCCCCGGCCGAAGGTGGAGACGATCCACTCGGCGAAGTTCGTCGGCGGCGGGACCTCGCCTTTCTCGATGGCGATGAGGTTTTTCACGAACTCGTTGATGCAGAAGAAACGGTCTTCGGCGGGCAGATCCGCAAGGCCGTTCTCGAAGGGATATTTGACGTAGCGCCCTTTATAGAGGATCTTCGTATTCCGTTTCCGCCGGTCGGCGTTCCCGCCGAGGACCGAGAGCATGAAGGAGAGGACTTCCGCGTCGCGGGAGAAGATGATGTGCGACCCCCCGACATCGAACGTGAAACCCGCCTCCGTCTTCGAGCGGCAGAGCCCCCCGATCGTCTCGCCGCGTTCGAGAACGGTCACGTCGTCGCCCCGTTCGTGGAGCAGGCGGGCCAGCGTGACCCCGGTGAGACCGCCGCCCAGTACCGCCGTTTTCACGTTCATACTGTTTACTGCCGAAACCATATATGGTTGACCATCCGTCCGGCGGGAATTGCCTGTTCCGGGCTGGGGACGCGGCGCCCATCAGGGCGATCCGCGGGGGGCCGGCCCGGAAGGGCGCCCGGGGTTGCGAAGTTCGCGGAGAAACCCCCGCAGGTCCGCTGCGTAGAGTTCGGGCTCCTCCCAGGCCGCGAAGTGCCCGCCGCAGGGGAGTTCGGTGAAGCGCTTAAGGTTCACCCTGCGCTCCGCCCACTCGCGGGGCAGCGGGGCGTCCCGGGGCGGATGAGCGACGGCCGCCGGGACCGAGGTGCGCCGCCAGGGTCCCAGGGGCGCATGGGCGTCGAGGTAGTACCTGCGGACGGACGAGGCGGCCGTCTGCGTGACCCAGTAGATCATGATGTTAGTGAGCAGGTCGTCGCGGCCGATGCGTTTCTCAACCTCCTCGCCGGTCGTGCCCGATGCCATGAAACTCATGATCCAGGCCGCGAGGCCCGCGGGCGAGTCGGCGAGCCCGTAGGCGAGGCTCTGCGGTTTGGTCGACTGGACGATGTTGAAGGCGCCTTCGTTCGTCCACCATTCCCGGATGGAGTCGGCGAATTCGAGTTCGGGCCCCGTGAGGGTCGAGTAGTCCGTCGTCCGGTCCGGGTAGCCGACGTCGGTCAGGTGGATGCCGAGCAGGACGTCGGGGTGGCGGTCCGCGAGGGTCTGGACGATCAGCGCCCCGGCGTCGCCGCCGGCCGCGACGAATTTCTCGTACCCCAGCACGTCCGTCATCAGCCTGGCGAAGAGGTCGGCGGTATCGTCGGTGGTCATTGCCTTCCGGTCGGAGAACCCGTGGCCGGGGAGGGACGGGACGACCACGTGGCACGAAGTGCCCGGGCCGGTCAGGATCGGGACGGCGCGGTGGTAGCGGTAGAACGAGTCGGGCCAGCCGTGGAGCAGGAGGACCGGCGTCGGGTCGGGTCCCCTCCCGCGCTCGTGGATGAAATGGATCCCCGTCCCGTCGATCTCCGCCCCGAACTGGGCGAATCGGTTCAGGTACGCCTCGTGCTTGCGCCAGTCGTACCGGTGCAGCCAGTAATCGGCCAGGTCTTTCATATACGCGAGAGCGGTACCGTACTCCCACCCGGCACCGTCATCGGGCCAGCGGGTATTGGCGAGCCGCCGGCGCAGGTCGTCGAGGACAGCCTCCGGAACGGCGATGGTGAAGGGTTGCATGTCCGGGTGAACCGCCTGCTTCAGGTAATATGTTTCCCATGGGAAGCTGCGTCAAGGGACCGCACGGCAGGGATCGACGAAGGTCGAACCGACCAGGGAATCCCGGACGTTCGTCCGCGCAGTTGCAGGGTGCCGGAGCGGCGTTCCTGCAACGGCAGAGAGGTCCGCTTCGGAACACCGGGTATCGCTCTTCGCCCCGGTGCGCTACCGTTCCGCCTTTCTCTTTGCGAGAATCGTGCTCGTTTCTATCGATCTCTGCAGAGGCTGGATCATGTAGGCGGGCATATTCTTCACCACCTCCCGCCTGATGCTGGGGACGCTCATGACAAGAGAGGTCGCCAGGGTGCCGAGCCTCCGCAGGTAGTTCCGGGTGGGGAAGTCGTAGAGCTCGTGCTGCCGGTAATACCGGTCGTCCGCCTTGAAGGTCGCTCGCATTCCTCCCCAGAGTTCATCCCGGAGGATCTTATGGCCGCCCACGGCGGGGCAGGTGACCGCTGAGATATACCCCCGGTCCGAGAGCCTCACGATGCGTTCGGCGAGGGTGTGCAGAGCGGCATCGATCTCGCCCGGGTCCCCCGGCTCGTTGGTCACGATCCCTGCAAGGTTGGCTTCTTCCGTCATCACAAGGCTCGTGAGAACCTCCCGGAGGTTCGCGAGATAGCCAAGCGGCCCTTCCACCAGGTATGCGACCTGCTTTCCCTTAAATGCGGGTATGTGGCCGTTGAAGAAGCTCCGGTCGAAGAACTGCTTCCAGGCGGCCGAAAAGAAGCGGTCCCGGATGGTCCCGGCCATGACCAGGATATCCGCCGGAACAACGTACGTATCCCAGAACGCCCGAAATCCGTCGTCATAAATACAGGTGTTGTCAAAGGCGCACCGGCAGCATCCCCGGCAGGCGCCTTTCATCGCGGCGTCCCGGATGTGGGCAACCTGGATTGGATCCGCATAACATGCCGCGAGCTTGCCGACCATCGCCGCGAGGTCAGAACCCGGTTCCGCATCGTGCAGGATGACCATCCGTTTTCCGTGGGTGTCCACCGCGGCCGGCGGACTCTCTGGGATGTAATGAGAAGAGATTGCGGGCAACTGTGGAAATGCTCTCTGGACCGGCCTCCGTCCTGCAATCGCCTCCAGGAAATCGGAGAAGAACAGGATGAACTGCTCCTGAAACGTCTCCTCTTCGAGATCCTGCATGTGGGCCGAGCAGAAACCGACATAGCGCATGCCGAGGTCGTCGCAGACCCCGTGCAGGTAGGCATGGGCGGTGTGATCAAAGTAGTGAATGGAGGTAGTGAGCGCAGCGGTGTACTTCCCCGAGAATGCCTCCCCTGCATCCCGGGTGCCGATCAGTTCGATGAAACGCTTCAGCTGGGCCGGGACCAGCATGACGTAGACCGGGGTTGCCCAGAGCACGCCGTCGGACTCCCTCACCGTGGTGAGCAGCCCGTTCCATACTTCTTCCTGCTGTTCAATCGTCCTGATCTCCCTTCCTGCATGCACAACAGCGAAGGTATGATCCGGAAATGCCTGCTCAAGGAACCGGACGTACTGCAGGGTGACGCTCATCTCTCCTTTGGGGCTCCCGGAAATGACACAGATCCGCATGATTTTATCTTCCTGAGGTTATCTCCCGGGTGCCTGCTCAGTTATCTTCATGGCCGCGGCAGGGGATCCGTTCGCCTCGACAACGGCGATTCTCCGCCTCCCCCACCTGCAGGGTGCCGCCGGATTGGAACGGGAAGGTCACCGGTGCTTCCTCCGGGGATAACGGTCCTGCCCCGTTCACCGACCTTGGCCGTGCCGGAAGCGTGGCTTTCCGTCGTTGTGCTGGTGCCTGCCGCCCGGGTTTCACATACTGGCGTGAAACAGGCGGACGGATATACCTTGCGGAGGAAAAGAAGAGGTTTTGACGGTGTGTCGACTATGCGTACCGGATGCGCCGGTAATCAGAGATATGGGGCTGAATGTGACTTTCCCGATGATGGCGGGTTTCACCGGTATGGTGGCCGGGGAGAAAGACGATCCGTATCCCTTCAAAGGATTTCGACAACCGGACACCCGAACCGGCGCGAACGCAGACCCGGCAGCAGGACCGCCTTCCCCGGCGGGGATGCTCCCTGCGGCACAAAAAAGAAGTGTTATCCCGACTGGATGAACCAGCCGGTCCGTGTGTTGTCGAGCGCGGCAGGGGAGTTCCGGGCGGAGAGGAGGCTCACGACGACCATGACGAGGGCCGAGAGCAGGAGCGCAAAGAAGCTGAAGTGCATGGGAAGCGGCGATACGAACTGGTGCCAGTAGCCGAAGGCCGCGGCCGCGACGAGCCCGGTCGCCATACTCGCGATTGCCCCATCCCCGGTGGCGCCGCGCCAGTAGAGCCCGGCGAGCAGTGGGACCGCGAACGTCGCGAGCATGACCCCGATGCCCATCCAGATCAGCCACGCGAGCATCGGCGGCGGGTTGACCGCGAGCAGGAGCGTGCCGCCGGCCCCGAGGACGATCGCGACCTTCGAGACGAGGAGGACCTCATCGTCGGACGCCGAGGGCCGGAGAATGTTCTTGTAGACGTCCCACGCGAACATGGTGCCGACGGTGAGCATAAGCCGGTCGGTCGTGGACATCACCGCTGCGAGGACGATCACCGCAAAGAGCGCCCAGAACGCCACGTTCGGCATGGCGTGCTCGACGCCGACGATGAAGGCGTAGTCCTGCGCGTTCACGGCGCCCGGGAGCACGAGCGTCCCCTCCTCGACGAGCGACCGGACGGCAAACCCGGTGAACTTCACGAGGAACATCACGACCGCGTAGATCGCAAACGCGACGAGCGGCGCCCACCTGAAGTAGCGGGCCTCCTTTGCAGCGAGGACGTTGTTGACGACGTGCGGCGCGCAGGCGAGCCCGACCATCAGGAGAATCCCAAACGAGACGAGGAACTCCGGCGTCGCGTAGGCGTATGAGGCGTAGGGTGGGCTCGGGTACCAGGGCTCGACGAAGTTCGGGTCGATCCCGGCAAGCACGGTATCGATGTGAGCAAGCCCGCCGGCGCTCGCGATGACGGGCGGGGCCATCAGGATCACGCCGAGGATCAGGATCCCGCCCTGGAAGAGGGTCGTCCAGGATACGGCGTAGAGCCCCCCAACGACCGTGTAGGCGGTGATGATGATCCCGGATATAAGGAGCGCCTGCCAGTGCGGGATACCGAAGAGCCAGACAAGCACGATGCTGATCGCGGCGTATTGCCCCACAAGGTAGATCAGCGAGACGACGATGCCCGCAATGGCCGAGAGGCCCCGGAGCGCCCGCGGGCTCTCGAACCGTTCCGCAAGGTAGTCCTGGACGGTCAGGTAGCCCCGCTCCTTCCCGACGGCGTTCAGTTTCACCCCAAAGACGATGATGCAGAACGCGGCCGCGAGCGGGACGAAGATCTGCTCCCATATCCCGGGCCAGCCTGAGTTGTAGCCAAAGCCGCTGACGCCGAGCAGGGTCATGCCGCTGCAGATCGAGCAGACGATCAGGATCGTAAAGACCCAGAACCCGAGCGACCGCCCGGCAAGGATGTAGTCTTCGGTGTTATGGATCTTTTTGGAGGCCCAGCTCCCGATGCCGATGAGCACGACGAAGTACAGCCCGATCAGGGCGAGTGTTACGATATCCGCCATCAGGGGGCCTCCTTAAACCGGAGCCCCCAGAGGGTGAGCACCACGATGACGAGAGCGACAGCGCCGCTCACGATGAGTCCCGTATGGAAAGGTAACCCGAACAACATGCTATGTTAGTGTGTAGCGTGCTAACATATAACACAATCGCCCCACAGGGCGGAAGGATCGCCCCGATGGGGCAATGAACCGGCTACGCCGGAAAGAATATCATTCGGGCTCTGCTGAAACCCCGCCGGGTCGTTCCGGAAGGGCGCACCCCGGGATACACACGCCCGGAGGCCAGGCGGGGTGAGGGGACGGAGAGACCCCTCCCCCCGGCGCGGGAGCCGCCCCGGTGCCGGGGAAAACCCGGGTCCGACAGAGCGGCTACTTGGAACTCTTCACGGTCTTTGCACCGCGGAGGATGGCAATCTTTCCTGTGCGGACGAGTTCCTTGATGCCGTACTGGCGCAGGAGGCTCTCGATCGCGTCGATCTTCCCGGTATCCCCGGTCACCTGGAGCACCAATGTCTTAGATCCGACATCGACGACCTGGGCCCGGAAGATATCGGCGATCTGCATGACCTCAGCGCGGGCCGGGCCGGTCTCCGTCGCCACCTTGATGAGGGCGAGCTCCCGCTCCACGCTCTCGCGTTCCGTCAGGTCCGAGACCTTGATGACGTCGATGAGTTTGTTCGTCTGTTTCATCACCTGCTCGACGACGCCGTCGTCGCCGTTCACGACAATCGTGATCCGGCTCATGTTCGGCTCCTCGCAGGTCCCGACAGCGAGGCTCTCGATGTTGAACCCCCGCCGCGAGAACATACCGGCGACCCGGCTCAGGACACCTGCCCGGTTCTCCACGAGAACGCTCAGGGTATGCGACTTCATCCGTGACGCACCCCGATCATCTCGTTGATCGCAGCCCCTGCCGGGACCATGGGGAAGACGTTCTCCTCCCGCTCGATCCTGAAATCCAGGACAAACGGGCCGTCGGCGGCAAGCGCCGCTTCGAGCGCCTCCCGGACACCGTCCTTCTCCTCGACCCGGATCCCGTCGACCCCGTAGGCGTTTGCAATCCTGACGAAGTCGACCGGCGGGAGCTCCGTGTAGGAGTAGCGCCGGTCGTAGAAGAGTTCCTGCCACTGGCGGACCATACCGAGGTACATGTTGTTCAAGATCACGACCTTGACGGGGATATTGTAGTGCGCCACCGTCCCGAGCTCCTGGATGTTCATCTGGAAACTCCCGTCGCCGGCGACGTCGACGACCGGGACGTCCGGCCGGGCGAAGTGGGCGCCGATGGCCGCCGGGAACCCGTAGCCCATCGTCCCGAGGCCGCCCGAGGTGATCCAGGTCCGGGGTTTTTTGAAGCAGTAGTGGAGGGCGGTCCACATCTGGTTCTGGCCGACCTCGCTCGTGATGATCCCTTCGCCCTTCAGGATGTCGGAGAGCTCGCGGATGATGTACTGCGGGCGGAGACGGTCGTCGTCGCGGTAGGCGAGGGGGTACTGCGCCTTCCAGGCGTTGACCCGGGCGACCCAGTTCGCCGTGTTGCCGTGCTTCTGCATCCGCCGGAGGAGCGCCTGGAGCACCGCCTTCACGTCGCCCACGATCGGGACGTCGACCTTCTTGTTCTTCCCGATCTCCGCCGGATCGATGTCGATATGAACGATCTCGGCGTTCGGCGCGAAGGTCTCGATCTTGCCCGTCACCCGGTCATCGAACCGGACGCCGACGGCGATCAGGAGGTCGCACTCCGTCACCGCATAGTTCGCGGACTGGGTGCCGTGCATCCCGAGCATCCCGAGGCAGAGCGGGTGGTCGCCAGGGACGGCGCCAAGACCCATCAGGGTCGTCGTCACCGGGATCGCGGCGGTTTCCACGAACTCGATGAGTTCGGCCGACGCCCCCGAGAGGACCACCCCGCCGCCGGCGTAGACGAGCGGGCGCTCTGCCCGGGCGATCAGGTCGAGCGCTTTGTCGATCTGGCGGACGTGCCCCTGGTAGGTGGGCTGGTAGCCCCGGAGGGAAACTTTCCCGGGCGCGGCCCCGTTGCTCTTCACCTCGCCCGTGGTGACGTCTTTCGGGAGGTCGATCAGCACCGGGCCGGGCCGGCCGGTCTGCGCGATGTAGAACGCCTCCCGGATCACGTGGTCGAGGTCGCCGGCGTCTTTCACCAGGTAGTTGTGTTTGGTGATCGGCATCGTGATGCCGGTGATATCCGATTCCTGGAACGCGTCGTTCCCGAGGAGGCCGGTCGGCACCTGGCCGGTGAGCGCCACGATCGGGATGGAGTCCATATACGCCGTCGCGATCCCCGTGACCAGGTTGCACGCGCCGGGGCCGGAGGTGGCAAGGCATACCCCTACACGGCCGCTCGCGCGCGCGTAGCCGTCGGCCGCGTGCGCCGCTGCCTGCTCATGCCTTACCAGAATATGCCGGATCGACGAGTCATAGAGTTCATCGTAGATCGGCAACACCACGCCGCCGGGGTAGCCGAATATGGTATCCACCCCTTCACGCTGCAGCGCTTCAATCAGAGTCCTGGCTCCGGTCTTCATGCTCTTC
>JAGVUK010000268.1 GCA_019136335.1 Methanomicrobiales archaeon | reverse complement strand
GGGCAGGCCACAGGACGCGCCCCGGTCGAAAGAGATCCCCTCCCGAAAAGCCGGATGCCCGCCCGCTTCCCGAGAGCAAAGAGACAGGTATAAACCGCATAATGCTATACATTGGGGGGCAGGGCGGCCGCGGGGCCAGCGGAGCATACCACCCGGCCGGACCGCCGCAACAACCCCGTTCTCCCGAAATCGCTCATCCCGGCGAGGGCGTACCGGCGTTCAACCAGCCCTATTGAAATAGCAAAACCGACAAGAGGATATGAAATGGAAGAGCCTGACAACCGCAAAGACCCAAACAAATACCAGAAGTTCAAGAAAGTGGACGGCGCCACCTACCAGCGGGTCAACCAGTTCCTGCGCAAGCACACCCACATCACCGCCCGGGAATGGGCGATCGCACGCCTCTGCGCGGATTTCAAGACCACCAGCGGCTCGGAGATGACGTTCATCGGCGAGAACCTCCCCGACCTCTGCCCGTTCATGGTCGACTCCTACACCCCGCAGGCAGTCAACCAGGCACGGAGTTCGTTCAAGAAGAAGGTGAAGAAAGCGGGGGCCACGTTCTTCTACGGGGCCATGTGCGGGTTCTTCACCGCAGAGGAACTGGACGAGATCCTCTTTGAGGCAAGCGAGGTCGCCCGGTTCCTGCTCGAGGTGGAGGGGACGAGCCTGAACATCGACGATGAGATCGATGTCGAGGACCGGATCACCGAGGTGATGCGGGGCGTGGCCGAGGCGGCGTCGGTCATCTTAAAGTCCCGTCCCGGCCAGGAAGATGGAGGAGAGGGCCCGACAGGGGAGGAGGAACCATGAAGATCATCCAGATCGTCGGCCGGTCGAATGCCGGAAAGACCACGTTCATCAGGAGCCTGATCCCGGCGCTCTCCGCACGCGGGACCGTCGGGGCCATCAAGCACCTGGGACACCACGGTTTTCTACTCGAGCCCGGAAAGGATACCACCCTGTACCATGAATCGCATGCCGCTATATCAGGCGGCGTCGACGAAACGAAATCGGTCGTCATCAGGCGCGAGAACGACCTCGACTCCACCCTGGATCTCCTCTGCAACGCCGGGGTCGAATACGCCATACTCGAGGGGTTCAAGTCCCGGCCGTTCCCGAGGATCGTGATAGGCGACCTCCCAAGCGAGAACGTCGTGCTCCGGGACCCCACCATCGATGAGGTGATCACCGCCCTCCCAAAGTTCGAGGACTACCATACCATCGAAGGGCTGGTCAGGGAACTGAGGCGGGAGTGCGGCGTCTCGCGCGCCGGGGCCGTCCTCACGTTCAACGGGATCGTCAGGGAGTGGACCGGCACCGAACGCACCGATTACCTGGAGTTCGACGATACCGTCGACGCCCTGGTCGAGAGCATCAGGAGGGATATGGAAGCGGTCCCGGGGATCATCGGCGCACGGTTCCACCACCGGAAAGGGCGACTCTATGCAGGAGAAGATATAACCTACATTGCTATACTGGCAGAACACCGCGAGGAGGCGTTTGCCGCCGCGAGCAGTGCAATCGATCGGCTGAAACGGGAATTACACGACGTGGAGAAGTGACGGAATGCAGAACGGAAAACAGATGTTTGGTACAAACGGCGTGCGGGGCGTTGTCGGGGAGACCATGACGCCGGCCCTCGTCCTCAAGATAGGCGCCGCGCTCGGATCGATGAGGAAAGGCACGATAGCCGTCGGAAGAGATACACGGACATCCGGCGAGGCCCTGACCCACGCCCTGAAGGCCGGGCTCCTCATGACCGGGTGTGACGTGGTGGACATGGGTATCCTCCCCACGCCGGCCCTGCAGTACATCATCAAGACCGGCCGGTTCGACGGTGGCGCGATGATCACCGCATCCCACAACCCGCCCGAGTACAACGGCGTGAAGATCATCGAGGCCGACGGCACCGAGATGTCCGACGACGAGATCATCCGGCTCGAAGGCCGGTTCTTTGCCGGCGAGTTCGACACGGCCTCCTGGGAGGGCGTCGGCACGGAGACCGCCGCGCCCGACCGGCTCGAGGAGTATATCGAGGCCGTAGTACGGCACTTCCCGGCGGGCATCGGGGAGGGCATGACCGTCGTCGTCGACCCCGGCTCCGGCCCTGCGGCGCTCACCACCCCGGTCATCCTCTCGAGGATGGGCTGCCGGGTCCATACCATCAACGCCCGGCTCGACGGCACCTTCCCGGGCCGGATGCCCGAGCCGACTCCTGAAGGGCTGCGGCCACTCTCGGAGATGGTCGTCGCGACGGGTGCCGATTTCGGGGTGGCGCACGACGGCGATGCCGACCGGGCGGTCTTCGTTGATAACAAAGGATGCTATATAGAAGAGAACTACGAGTTCGGGCTGATCGAAGACTATGTCTGCGGCAGGAACAGCGGCGGGCTCGTCGTCACCCCGGTCGCCACATCCCGGCTGATCCTTGATGTCGCGGAGAAACACGGGTGCACCGTCGACTACACCCCCGTCGGGAGCATCTACGTCGCAAGGAGGATGATCGAACTCATCAGCGAGGGAAAGAAGGTCTCCTTCGGGGGGGAAGGAAACGGCGGCCTGATCTATCCCGACCACCAGTTCTGCCGGGACGGGGGCATGACCGCCGCTATGATGGTGGCGGTTCTCGCAAGCCATAACGGCAGAGAACTCTCGGAGATCCAGGGCGACCTCCCTCTATACCACCTGGTCAAGGAGAAACACCACACCCGTGACCCGGCCACTCTGGTCCGCGCCGTCGAGGAGGCGTTCCCGGGGGAGACCATCGAGAAGATCGACGGCATCAAGATCATCAGGGACGACGCCTGGGCGCTGATTCGGGCATCGGGCACGGAACCGATGATCAGGATTATGGTCGAGTCACAGGACCCGGACGTCGCGGATGCCATGTACCGGGAGATCCTGCAGGCTGTCGGGCGGGTGTGACATCCTCGCCCGCATGACCCCGGGGATAGGTGAACTCAACCCCACATTAAGTGTTCCATTCACGGTGGTGCGGGAGACCTGTACCCTCCGCCATATCCCTGGTATTTCTGAGGATCTATATATCTGATAATGGACATGCATGATGCAGAACCCACTGGAGAGCGCTGATCAAAATGGATGGAAAACCCCAGATGAAACAGAAGATCACCTCCGCAATCTCTTCCGGGGATCTGCGTGAGCTTGAAAAGGTAGTTCTGGACATATCGGAGACCCAGACAAGGAAGGAGAAGAAATCGCTCTACGAGCAGATGAATGCCGCCCTGGTAACAGCAGCGTTCGAAGAGGGGCAGCCCGAGCTCTTAAGCCAGCTCGTCGAGCCGACGAAGGATGAGATATTCGACCTCGCAAGGCGTGCCGCAGGGCTCTACACCCAGAATAAGGATGATGCCTGGTTTGGTGCAATCTTTTCCCTGGTCAATAAGCTCGACCGTAAGAGCCACCAGTCCGATATCCTCGCCGGGATCGCCCGCGACCTCGTCCAGGCCGGGGTCGATACCGGGGATATCCACTATATTGAGAAGGGGGGAGAAGCTTTCGATAAGATCAGCATCCGCAAATACCGTTCAGCAATCCTCTCCGAGATTATCCCGCTCTTCATCCAGTACGGACAGAAATACCAGAATATCGATATCATGCGGCATGCCCTCCTCGTACTTCCCGAGATCGGAGACATATCAAGGCAATCGCAACTCCATGCCGATGTGGCCCGGGCGATTGCCGGTTCCGGTATCGAGTCCGGTAACATCGACCTCGTGATCAGCGGACTTCTGAGCGCCACCGAGATCAACCAGAAGATCCGGCGCACCAACTCCATCGCCGACATCGTGGACGCCACATGGAAATCGTCGTTGAAGAAGGAGATCGCCGATGTCGAGCGGATCATAGATGCCCTTCCGGGGGTCCCGGAGGAGCGGCTCACCGAGGTCCTCGCGATCCTGACCGAGCAACTCCTCGACCGCCAGCGGGACAAGAAACAGGTCTACGCCAGACTGATCAGGCTCGACGACGAGAAACCGTGGGCGGGCCAGACCCTCGTCCTCGAACTCCTGAAGAAGGCGGAACGGAGCGGAGAACGCTGGTATCTTGAGAAAGCGTTCGAGTTCAATACCCGGAGCGCGGTGGAGGCCAAACTTCCCATCGAGGAGATCGTCCTCTCTGGGATTGCAGTCGTCGAAAAGAGCGGCAACCCGACCATCCTCCTCGACATCACGCCGCTGATCGACGAGTCCTGTGACGCAGCGAAGGCGGCTCAGCTCTACCGGCAGATCACCGACGCTCTCTCCCGGATGGGCGACTTCTACCACGCGATCGAGGTCATGAAGAAGGCCAGCACCAGCGCCCAGAGGATCAACGCCCAATTTTTCGATACCAGTGTCCGCCTGATCAAGGAGGGTATCCGGCGTGACGAGATCGACCTCGTCCGCGAGAATATCCTCGCCGCACTGGATACCGATATTACCGAATCGCTGGTACACCAGGCGGTGACTGACTTCTGCAAGGAGTATGACTTCGATGAGGTCGTCAGGCACATACCGGCCGTAAAGGAACTTGTGAGATCGCATCGGGCACAGGATCCCCTGCTCCTCGAGTGCAACACCATCCTGATCGAGCGGGGGTTCGTCAGAGAGAGAGATCCATCGGCCCTCGTGGACCTGGTGAGCCAGATCGGAAACCCGGCTCTCCGCGAGCAGGCGATATCGACCATTGCCGTCGAGATGGCACGGATCGGCGTCGCCCGGAAAGACCGGGACCTTCTCCGGCACGCGACCGGGCTCACCTGCGAGATCGTGGATCAGCAGACACGGGCAGAGGCGCTGGGCGGCATCGTGGACCAGGCGGCGGTGCTCGCCGTGGAGGACGGCGACCTCGAACTGCTCCACGGGATGCGGGTCCTCTCCACAGCCCTGCTGGAGCGGGAATACTGCCTCTTTGCGATGGGCAAGGTCATCCACGGCCTGATCATGTACGGGATCGAACAGCTCTCGCTCCGGGCGCTGGATGAAGCTGCCCAGATCCTCTCCCAGATCACCGATCCTTCCCTCCAGCAGCATCTGGTCGATCCCCTCATCGAGGGCTACGTCCGGGTCGGGAGCCTGCAGGCGGCAGACCAGCTCTCCCGGGGAAAGACCCGGATCTTCGACGGCATGATGGAACCGTTCACGACCGCTCTGCACCTTCTCCAGACCAGCACCCCGCGCGAGGATATCTCGATCAGGATAGCAAGCTACGTCGACATCATGCTCGAGTACACGCAGGTCTATAGAAGTCCGATCTTTGCTGTCCCCATGGCTCTCTTCTCCCTGGAGATCGAGGGAGAGTACGAACGGACCGCCATGATCCAGCGGATCCTCACGTCCTTCACCAGTTACACAAAGGAGTTCGATTCGGCCGACCCCTACGAGGTTATGGCTTACCTGCTCGAGGGCATCGAGGGCGCGACGGCAGCGCCGCCGTCGCTTGAGTTGATGTATCGCCTCTTTGAGCATACCGGCGACGTCTATGCCCGGTACTCGGGAATGTACCGGATCGTGAGTGCCTACTCAGGCCTCGGCGACGAGGAGCGGGCCAAAGAGATCATCCGGCAGCTCCACGAGACCATCGGCACGATCAGTGAGCCGTCCATCCGTGCGATCATGCTCTCCGACCTTGCCGGCCTCATGGCAGGGATCGATCACAGCGCAGCCAGGGGCTACCTTGGCGAGGCTCAGGGAATGCTTGAGCTCGTCGGGCCGGAACGCGAGGCGTTCGTCAGGAAGAACCTCATCTACGCTGCACGGAGTCTCAACGCCGTCAACCACCAGGAGGAGGATGTCAACTGGGCGATAGAGCAGGTCGGCAGGATCGAAGACCCGGTCGAATACGTCGACGCTCTCGCAGCCGTCTTTGACATGGTCAGCGAACCGGCACAGAGGAAAGAGATCCTCTCGGCCATGTGCCACACCGTGGTGAGCATCCCCTCCTCCTACATCAGGCTCTCGATGCTCTTTGATGTGGCGAAGTTCGCAGAGACCTACGGCGACGAGGAGGAGATCGACGAACTCCTGGATGGCATGGAGAGAACGGCCGGATACATCCAGATCCCGTTCATCACCGCCATGACCCGGCAGCGGATGGCCCAGATGCTCTTCTCATTCTATCGGAAGAGCGGAAAACCGGCCATCCGGCAGCGGGCCGTCGATGT
>JAGVUK010000244.1 GCA_019136335.1 Methanomicrobiales archaeon | reverse complement strand
TCGGCTCCCTCGGGTTCGCCTCAAAGCGCAGGACATCCTCAAGCGACGCCTGCGTCCCCTCGATCCGCGAGGAGAGCACCGCCTCCTGGGTCAGGAGCGGAGAGAGCAGGAGGCGTGGGTTTGGTATCGCCTGGAGGATGCCGTCGTACCGGGCGAGGGCGCGGTTTGCCGATGCAATCTGCGGGATATGGCTCTCCCAGTCGATTCCGGCCGGGGGCAGGGGCTCCGGGATGTAGGGGGAGACCTTCATGCTGCCCCCTCCCGGCTCGCCGTGATCCTGCCGGGACCAGGGAGCCCGGCGATGTGCCGGAGTTCCTTCATATACTACCTGATGGTGCGAAAGGGTATTAACACTGATTGTTTGCAATCCCGGCGTCTACCATAGGCCTCGCCGGCTGATCTCCCTTCAGAGGGCGTTGCCACCTTTGCCGCCGGTCTCCTGTAACCCGGTTTCCCGGAGATGATGTGAATTTTGCATTCCGCGATCGCTATCATCGGCCCGAACAGATGGGATCATGCTGCCGGTGATCAGGGAGGCGTAGCACCGTACCGCATCAACCCCAGGGCATACGACCCGATGTGGCCCCGCATCGCAAGAGAATCCAGCCATGCCCGCGGGATCGCGGCCGCCCTGTAAGTTACGCCCCGGTCGGGGAGCCTCGCCCCCATCCAGGGCAGATAATGAATGCACTGTCGCCCATGACCATGAATTATCTTTCTGATCCGCCGTTATCGCACTTCATCTCACCGATGCATCCCCGGCGGGAAAGGTTTTTCATACCGGAGCCCCGTTGAGCAAAAAAAACGGAGGGGAAACAAAGATGGCAGAGGCTGTTCTGACAGAGAGGAGAGGAAGGCTATACATCCAGCGCATCTTTGATGCGCCGCGCGAACTTGTCTGGAAGGCGTGGACCGACCCGGAGTTGATATCCCGGTGGTGGGGGCCGGCGGGCTTTACGGCGCCGGTCATCAGGGTCGACCTCCGTGAGGGGGGCAGGTACCTCCTTAGTATGCGCTCGCCCGAGGGCCAGGACTTCTGGAGCACGGGCGTTTACCGCGAGGTCGTCGCGGGTGAGCGGCTCGTCTTCACCGACTCGTTTTCGGACGCCCAAGGAAACGTGGTCCCGGCCTCGACCTACGGGATGAGCGGGGATTGGCCACGGGAACTGTTCGTGACGGTGACGCTCGATGAGCACGGCAGCGGGACGAAGATGATCCTGCAGGTGACCGGCATCCCGGCGGGCGAGCCGCTCGATATGGCTGAGGCCGGGTGGAACGAGTCCCTCGACAGGCTCGCGAGGGTTCTTGAAGGGAGAGACGCAAAGACGCATTTTATCGCCGAGCCGGGGAGGCAGGAGATGATCATCACCCGGATCTTTGATGCGCCGCGTGATCTTGTGTTCCAGGTCTACACGGACCCGGACCTGATACCCCGGTGGTGGGGGCCGCGAGGGTTCACGACCACGGTCGATGCGATGGATGTGCGGCCCGGCGGCACCTGGCGCGTCGTCCAGCGCGACGCAGAAGGGAACGAGTACGCATTCCACGGGGTCTACCACGACGTCACGCCGCCCGATCGGGTTGTCTACACCTCCGAGTACGAGGGCATGCCGGGCCATGTGATGCTTGAGACGGCGACCCTCGAAGATCTCGGCGGCCGGACGAAGGTGATGGATCGGGTGGTCTTTCAGAGCGCCGAAGACCGCGACGGGATGCTCCTGTCGGGCATGCGGGAGGGGGCGGTCGAGAGCATGGACCGGTTCGCTGAACTCCTGAATGATCTGCAGAATGGGTAGCCGGGGACCGGGTGTTCCGGGTTCACCCGCCTGCATGAACCGGCGGGATAGCCCTATGGCTGGAGTGGAGCGTGAAACCCTATGGCCGGCTTCCTGATCTCCTCTCGTCCTGCTCGGCATCGCCGCCGTGGGGGCGGCGGTCACGATCCGCTACCGGAGCGATATGCGCGCCGTCCGGGAGCGGATCGCGAGCCCTGGCAGCCGGGTGGTCCGAACCGACTGCGGATCGATCGCGTACGCCCGGATCGGCGCCGGCTATCCGGTGCTCGTCGTCCACGGCAACGCGGGCGGGTTCGATCAGGGGCTGCTGCTTGCCCGGTGGACTCTCGACCCGGCGCTCCAGGTCATCGCGCCCTCAAGGTTTGGCTACCCCGGCACTCCCATGCCTTCGCGGGCGAGCGTCGCCATGCAGGCGGACGCCCGCGGTGATCACCGACTGGTACAGGCCTATGATGAGAACAAACGGCAGAAAGAACGTGATGCCACCGAAGATGATGTGCATGAGGAAGGATGAAGCAAGGCCGGAACTCAAGCGCCGTTCCGAGGGCGCCCCCGGCAACAAGCCCGAGTGGGCAGCCACGGTAGCGGTCGCTCCTGCCCATGACGTTCCTCTCGCCGTCGCCCGGGGAAGATGGTTTCGGTTTGCACCAGGGGATATCCCGCCCCCTTTTCGCACCCCTCTCTTCACCTTACCCGGACCTGATGTACGATCACCTCTGTGCCCGGGTTCCGAGATGCCGCATGATACCAACTCTTCACCTTACCCGGACCTGATGCACGATCACCTCGGCCTTCTGGATCAACTCCGTGGGAAGTTCCTGTGCCCCCATCTCAACCCTCATCTTGATCTGCCGGGCGAGTTCAAGTGCCTGTGACTGTGTAACCCCATATCTCGCGAGATCGTTGGCGTATTTGTATGCAGCCACCAGATCCCCGATCTTCATGCTGATCAGCACAAGATCCCCGCAGTAGTAGGCAGACCGATGGATATCGTTTACCCGGATGCTCTCCTTCAACGATTCAGAATAGTTCGCCTTCAGGTATGCCGCGAGGTCTTTCTGGAGGACGGCCACCGACTGATACCGCAGTTCCGGGTTCTTCTCAAGGCACTTTTGGATGACGGCATCCAGGGGTTGTGCGCCGGCACAGACTGCACCCGGCCGTTCCGGAACTTTCGTGGCGATCGCCATACCAATCTCGACCATGCTCTCGCCGGTAAACGGCAACCTGCCGGTGACCAGTTCATACAGGATCACCCCGAGCTGCCAGATATCTGTCCGTTCATCCTTTCGATCGCCCCTGATCTGCTCCGGTGCTGCATAAAGAATGGTAAACGAGGGTGATGCAGAGAACGAAGCATTTGAGACAACCTTGCTCAACCCCCAGTCGGTTATCTTCGGGATGCCATCCTGGAG
>JAGVUK010000296.1 GCA_019136335.1 Methanomicrobiales archaeon | reverse complement strand
TGCGGGAGGGTCCGGTCCTCGTAGCCACGCATGATCCGCTCGCCGCGGACCGACTGCTGCCCGAGACACCCGGCCATCTGCGTCAGGTTCAGCATCGACCCGCGGGCGCCGGAGACCGCCATCACCACGGCGCTGTTGTCCATACCGAGGTGCCGCCCGGCGATCTCACCGGTGCGGTCACGGGCCTTGCCGAGCACCTGCATGATCTGCATCTCAAGCGTCTCCTCAAGCGTCCGGCCCGGCATCGGCTCGAGCTGCCCTTCGTTGAAGATCTTGATCCGGCGGTCGACGTCACCGACGGCGCCCTTCAGGGCCTCGTCGATCTGGCCGTACTCGGTTCGGGTCAGGTCTTCGTCGTCGATACCGAACGAGAACCCTTCGAGCATGATGCCCCGGATCGAGAGCTTGGTCACATCGTCGATGAACCGGGCGGCCCGCTTCATACCGTGCTGCCGTATGATCCGGTGCAGGATCTGGCCGTCGAACGCGCCGATCGCCTTCTTGTCGATGGTCCCGGAGATCAGGTTCCCGGCGACGATCCGGACGAACGCGTCGTTCTCGCACATCTCCCGCCGGCAGGTCTCGCAGTTCTGGCATGACGAAGCCCGGAAGATCATGTTCAGGTCGTCGGGCAGGATCAGCGAGAAGATCTGCTTGTTGGTCCAGAGCGGGTGCCCGGCATCGTCCAGCCGGTCCGGTTCGGGCAGGTGCTCGATGGGCAGGTGCTGGGTGAGGTAGAGTCGGGCAGGTGCTCGATGGGCAGGTGCTGGGTGAGGTAGAGGGTATCCTCCTTCCCGAAACGGCGGACCCGGTGGGTCAGGAGGAAGATGCCCGATATGTGGTCGTGGATGCCCCCGATGATCGGGCCGCCGGTCCTCGGCGAGAGGATGTTTGCCTGCACCGAGACCAGGATCTCGGCCTCGGCCCGCGCCTCCTCGGTCTGCGGGATGTGCAGGTTCATCTCGTCGCCGTCGAAGTCGGCGTTGTAGGGCGGACAGACGGCCGGGTTCAGCCGGAAGGTCTTCCCGTCCATCACGATGATCCGGTGGGCCATGATGCTCATCCGGTGCAGCGAGGGCTGCCGGTTGAAGAGGACGATATCCCCGTCCTTCAACTGCCGCTCCACGGTCCAGCCCGGTTCAAGCATCTCCGCGACCGTCTCCAGGTTCACGTCTGATAGGCGCATCCTCCGGTTATCGGGCCGGATAGCGTAGTTTGCGCCGCAGGGCGACCTGATGGTGGGGCGCTCGGGGCCGTTCAAGATGTACTGCCGCATCTCCTCGAGGTTGAACTGCGTCACCCTGACCGGGACGGTCATCTCGTTTGCGATGGCAAGCGGGATCCCGACCTCGGTGATGGAGAGGTTCGGGTCGGGGGAGATCACCGTACGGGCGGAGAAGTTCACACGCTTCCCCGAGAGCGAACCGCGGAACCGTCCCTCCTTCCCCTTGAGCCGCTGCGAGAGGGTCTTTAAGGGCCGGCCGCTCCGGTGCCGGGCGGGCGGGCACCCCGCCACCTCGTTGTCGAGGTAGGTGGTGACGTGGTACTGCAGGAGTTCCCAGAGGTCCTCGATGATCAGCTGGGGCGCACCGGCGTCCTGGTTCTCCTTGAACCGCTGGTTGATCCGGATGATGTCCACGAGCTTGTGGGTCAGGTCGTCCTCGGACCGCTGTCCGTTCTCGAGGATGATCGAGGGGCGCATCGTGACCGGGGGGACCGGGAGGACGGTGAGGATCGTCCACTCCGGCCGCGCAACGTCCGGGTTGACCCCCATCACCCGCAGGTCGTCGTCCGGGATCTTTTCCAGGCGCGCTCTGATGTCGGCCGGGGTCAGCTTGTGCTCGATCTTCCTCCCATCCTCCACGAAGACCTCAGAGAAGGTGGTGGGTTTCTCGAAGTTGATCTTGAGCTGCTGCTCCCCGCAGTGGGGGCAGACCCGCTCCTTCTTGATGTCTTTCTCGGAGACGATATCCCCGGAGAGTTCGCTGTCGTCAGGGCCGACGACCTTCTCGACCTCTTCGGCCGTCATCAGCAGCCGGGAACAGGACCGGCAGGTCACCCGGAGGAGTTTCCGGATCAGCCGGGTGTAGCCGACGTGGATGACGGGTTTTGCGAGCTCGATGTGCCCGAAGTGGCCCGGACAGTCGGCCGCCTTCTGGTCGCAGGTCTTGCACCGGAGACCGGGGTCGATGACGCCCAGGTTCAGGTCCATCAGACCCTGCGGGTACGGAAACCCGTCGTCGTCGTAGGTGTCCGCCCAGATGATCTTCCGGACGCTCATTTTACGGATCTCCTTCGGGGAGAAGAGCCCGAACTCGATCCTTCCAACACGTTTTGGACTGGTCATAGTTTGATTGCGCCCCCTCTCTTATACCATATCGTCGAGCCGCAGGCGGGGAGCGATGCCCATGCTCTTCATCTCGTCGAGGAGGAGCTTGAAAGCGTAGCTCATCTCGACAGGATAGATGTCAGTCTCGCTGCCGCAGGCAAGACAGCGCGTCACCTTCCGCTTCCGGTCAAGCATCGCCACCATGCCGCACTTCGCGCAGACCCACTGGGTCACCTTGTCCGACTCGTCGAGCAGCCGCTCTTTCAAGGCCATGGCCGCACCGTGGCCGATCATCACGTCCCGCTCCATCTCACCGAACCGGAGACCGCCCTCACGCGCACGCCCTTCGGTCGGCTGCCGGGTGAGGACCTGCACGGGGCCGCGCGACCGCGCGTGCATCTTGCTCGAGACCATGTGGTAGAGCTTCTGGTAGTAGATGACGCCGATGTAGATGTCGGCCGCAAACTGCCGCCCGGTGACGCCGTCATACATCACTTCGCGGCCGTTGTGGGCAAAGCCGAGGTCGATCCGCCGGCCCTCGAGGGAGCCGACCTTGCCGCCCAGCATCTCGAGCATATGCCCGATGGTCATACGGCTCGGGACCGCGTGGGGGTTGATGATCAGGTCGGGCGTCATGCCCGACTCGGTGAACGGCAT
Organism: Methanomicrobiales archaeon; assembly: GCA_019136335.1. Taxonomy (GTDB): domain Archaea; phylum Halobacteriota; class Methanomicrobia; order Methanomicrobiales; family Methanoculleaceae; genus Methanoculleus. The sequence goes on along the minus strand of JAGVUK010000296.1, from coordinate 3,103 downwards.
ATCCGCCGCAGGCTGAATCAGCCCGATGACGCCCTTCTGGCCGTGCCGGGACGCGAACTTGTCGCCCACCTCCGGCACCCGGAGGTCCCGGGTCCGGACCTTCACGAGGTGCGAGGAGTTCTCGCCCTCGGTGATGATGACGGTGTCAACGATGCCGTGCTCGTTGCTCCGCATCGTGACCGACGTGTCGCGCCTCTTCTCGACGGAGATGAGCTCGCTCGTCGGCTCTTCGAGGAACCGCGGCGGGGAGGTCTTCCCGATCAGCACGTCTTTCTCGCGGACGACCGTCTCGGGGCTGATGATGCCGTCGACGTCGAGGTTCGCGTAGTACTCCGCGCCGTGCGCGCCGGAGACCTCTTCGTCCGGGATCTCGATCTTGTCGACCTGGCCGCCGGGGTACCGCCGCTCCTCGCCGTCGTAGGTGCGGAAGAAGTGCGAACGCCCGAGGCCCCGGTCGATGGAGGCCTGGTTGATGATCAGCGCGTCTTCAATGTTGAACCCCTCGTAGGAGATGATCGCGACGACGAAGTTCTGGCCGGCCGGGCGATCGTCGGAGCCGATCACGTCGGAGGTCTGGGTGAAGGTGAGGGGTTTCTGGACGTAGTGGAGCATGTGCCCCCGGGTATCGGGGCGGAGCTTCATGTTCGCCGCCCCAAAGCCGAGTGCCTGCTTGATCATCCCTGCGCCCATGGTGACACGGGGACTCGCGTTGTGTTCGGGGAACGGGACGTGCGCCGCCCCGATACCCAGGATGAGCGAGGGGTCGATCTCAAGATGTGTGTGCTCGGGGGTGAGATCCGCCTCGTTGATGGCGATGAAGAGGTCTTCCTCCTCCTCGGCGTCGACGAATTCGATCGCGCCCTTCTGCACCACGTTCTCAAACGTCATCTCGCCTTTCCGGAGGAGCTCGATCTCGTCGTCGGTCACCTGCGGTTTGCCGTTCCGGACCACGACCAGGGGCCGGCGCGCTCTCCCGCGATCGGTGTGGACGATGACGTCGTTGTTGAACTCCTTGTAGGAGACGTTGATCTCGCGTGAGATCTCGCCGCGCCGGCGCATGTCGCGGATCCGGCTAACCAGGTCCCGGGGGTCGTCCACGAGCCCGATCAGGGCGCCGTCCACAAAGACTCTTGATTGTCTCATGCCGTCTCCCTCCGGAGGGCGATGACGCCCATATCGTAGAGAACGTTCTTCACTTCCTCTTCGTCGATGACGCCCTTGCTGATCTCGACCATCTGGGCGAAGTTCTTCACCAGCCCGCAGTTCGGCCCCTCAGGGGTCTCGCTCGGACAGATCCGGCCCCACTGGGTGGGGTGCAGGTCACGGGCCTCGAAGTGAGGCTGCGAGCGGGAGAGCGGTGAGATCACGCGCCGGAGGTGCGAGAGCACCGCCATGTGATCGACCCGGTCCAGGAGCTGCGAGACGCCGGTGCGCCCGCCCACCCAGTTGCCGGTGGCAAGCGGGTGCAGCAGCCGTTCGGTCAGGACGTCCGCGCGCACCGCGGTGCCGATCGAGAGGTCGCGGTGGCGCATGCTGGCCCGCTCGAGCTGGTATTTCACGTCGCGCGTCAAGCGGTTGAGCGATATCCGGAAGAGGTCTTCCATCAGGTCGCCGGCAAGTTTCAGCCGCTTGTTCGCGTAGTGGTCCTTGTCGTCGATCCGGCGCCGGTCAAGCACCAGGTCAAAGCAGGCCTCGGCCATGCGGCCGAGGAAGTGCGCCTTTGCGAGGCGGACGCCCTCGACGGCCGGCCGGTAGCCGGGGTCGTCCTCTTTTATGCCCACGGGCATCAGGTAGTTTAAGTGCGGGAGGAGGTAGTTGTCAAGGACGAACTCGGCCCGTTTGCGCTGGTAGTCCCGGGTCTGGTTCGGCGCGAGTTTCTTTCCGACGTACATGACGCCTTCGTCGACCGTGTCGCACTCGCTCTCCTCCAGGTTCTGCATCATGAAGGTGAGGATCTCTTCATCGGTGGAGACCGCTTCCACGATGTCGTGGTCGCCCTGGAGCCCCAGCGCCCGCATCAGGTCGACGAACCGGAGGTGCCCGGCGACCGAGGGGAACGAGACCTCAAGCAGGTTCTTCCTGTTCCGCTCAACGATCACGAGCGCCCGGTAACCCCGGAACTGCGAGAAGACCTTCGCTACGTAGATCCGCTCGTTGTAGCGCTCGGTGAACTCGGTCATGATCTTGTTCGAGGCAAGGTCCTCAAGCGTCATCAGCACCCGCTCGGTGCCGTTGACGATGAAGTAGCCGCCGGGGTCGAGCGGGTCCTCGCCGTGCGCGGTCCGCTCGGCGTCGCTCATGTTATAGAGGTTGCAGGCGGCTGATCCCACCATCACCGGCAGCTGCCCGATGATGGTGACGATCGGGTCCTGCGGTTCTTCGCCCTGGACAAGCGTCATGTCGAGTTGAATGGGTGCCGCGTACGTGAGGTTCCGGAGGCGCGCCTCGCTCGGGAAGAGTTCGGACTGCGACCCGTCCGCCTCGCGGACACGGGGTTTCTTCACCTCGATACTGCCCAGTTCAACCCATACGGCTTCTTTGCCCTTTCCACGGGTCTCGATATCGGTCTCAATAATACGTTGTTCATCGACAACTTTCTGAAGGTTGTGCAGGAGGAAGTTGTTATAAGAGTCTAACTGGTGACGGGCTACATGCTCCCGCGAAAAGTATGCCCTCGACAAAACACTTCGGTCTAACAGATGGATCAGCTCCCGGCCTCTGATTTATTTCTTCGGTCTCTTCATGACAAGGCGGTAGGCTTCGGCCCTGCCTGCTGTGCGGCTGTCACGAGTAATCCGGATGACGTTCCCGACATCGCCCCCGATAGCTTTGACTGCAGGATCGTCATGGTAAATTTTTGGCAATTGTTCTAAAGAGATATGGTACGTCGCAAGAAGGTCCGCGACCTCTTCTTCGCCCATAATCTGATGGTCCGGAACCATCTCATGGTTGAGTACGTCAAGTGGAGTGCCCATCGCCTTACACCTCACCGACGAAAGAGTTGCGTATCAGATGCATCACCTTGTTAAAATCCATAGACATCGCCCATGGCAACGGGCCCAAGGGGATTTGAACCCCCGACCACCTGGTTAAAAGCCAGGCG
>JAGVUK010000271.1 GCA_019136335.1 Methanomicrobiales archaeon | reverse complement strand
CTGCATCGATCGCGACCACAACAGTGCGGTCAACATCATGGTACGGTTCCTATCACAGAATGCCCTGTGGACGGGCTACCGGCAGTTCGCCGGTAATCTGCGACAAACAGGTCCGAGGATCCCCGAGACCCCCGGGCACTCGCAGGAAGCCCCCTGCGCAAGCGGGGGGTAGTTCACAGATCTGCAGGCGATTCTCTGGACCGGTGAATGATGATGAACATCTCCCGGCTGAAGTACAGGGTCGAGGTCCTCTGCGACCACGACGACGTCAGGCGTTACGGTCCGTTCAACGAGCAGAAGGCGCGGGAGTTCTTCGAGGTCGAGGAGAGCCTCGGCGGGACTGCCCGGATTGTGCGGCTGGAGGAGGAAGGTATACAGCAGAGGTGGGAGGTTCTCACCGAGTGCGGGGACTGGGACCGCTACGAGAGGGGGCGTCGGGAGAAGAAGAAAGTGGAGGTGCCCCTGTAGCGAGGTGAGCGGGGTCTCCGCTCACCGCCGCGGCCGCATCCCGGCGGCCGCAAAGACCTCCTCCACCCCGGCCCGTTCCATGAGGTCCCCGAGCCTCTCCCCCGGCCGCGCGTTCTCCCGGAAGTAGTCGAGCAGCCGCCCGACGACCGCGGCCCCCTCCTCTTCGCCGGCCAGCCCGTCGGCCTCGACGCCGTCCCGGACGACCCGGCCCGACCTCCCGCCGATGGAGAAGCGCAGCCCCTCCGCCGCGACGCCGATCGCCTCTGTGGGACAGACCGCGATGCAGTCACCGCAGCCGGCGCAGGCCTCTTCGGTGTAGCGGGCCTCCCCGTCGACGACCCGGACCGCCCCCTCCCGGCAGACCGTCTCGCACGCGCCGCAGCCGTTGCACTCCCCGGCGCCGAACGCCGGGAACCGCCGGCCCATGATGCCGATGTCGTTTGACTGGACCCTTGCGCAGTTGTTCGGGCACCCCGTGACGGCGATCTTGAGTTTCCACGGGAGAACGCATCCGCCGTACTGCTCCTCGATCGCCCGGGCGATCCCCTGCGTGTCGCAGCACCCGTGCCTGCAGACCGTGCCCTTGCAGGCGACGACCGACCGGAGGGCGGCCCCGGTGCTCCCGGGCTCGATCCCCGCCTCCCGGAGTCTCTCCGCGACCGCACCAGCGTCACGCCGGTCGATGCCGGGGATCTCGATATTGAGCCGGGTGGTCAGGCCGACCGTGCCGTCCCCGAACTCTTCGGCGATCCGCGCCACCGCCGCCATCTGCGGCGCGGTCATGACGCCGGCGGGGATCTTCCCCCGCACGGCGACTTTTCCCTTCTCCCGGAGGCGGATGATCCCGGGCTCACTGGTCTTCTTCCTGTCGGTCATGTGGTTCCTGGCTGTAGGGTATGGCAGGAATCGGTTTAAACTATGTCTTTGTTCGGAGAGCACAAAGCGCATATACCCTCTCCCCGATACCTGCGTGTGGACCTCCTCCTGCAGGCATCCTCCCTCCTCCTCTGGGCTGGGCTCCTGAAAGGCCTCCAGCTCGCCCTCTGGCCCCGTCTCCGTCCCGCACTCGGGGACTACGCCTACCCGGCGGCCTACCCGGCCTCCCTCCTCCTCTTCGCCCTCGCGACCTGGTACTGCGGCCTCCTCCGCGTCCCGGTCGCCCTTGCCCTTCTCCTCTTCGCCGCCCTCGGGGCCTACGGCCTTTACCGGGGCGACTACCGGGGGATCCGGGGGTTCATCGCCCACGATGCGGTCTTCCTCGTCGGATTCCTGTTCGCGCTCTCCGTCCGGTTCATGAACCCGGTCATCGGCTGCTTCAGCGAGCAGTACATGAACCACGCCTTCCTCGCGAGCGTCATGCGGGAGCCCGTCGTGCCGCCGCTCGACCCCTGGTTTGCGGGCGGACACCTCACCGTCTACTACTACCTCGGCCACTGGTTGATGGGCTGCCTCGGGGTCGTCACCGGCGTCCCCCCGGAGGTTGTCTTCAACCTCATCCCGGCCACGGTCTACGGGGCGGCGTTCGTGACGCTCTACGCCCTCGGGCGTCTCTTCCTCCGGCGGCTGCGGTGGGTGCCGCTCGCGGTCCTCCTCCTCGTCCCGCCGTCGGTCCCCTGGTTCCTCGCCGCGGGCGCCGATATCTATCAGGCGTTCCAGGATACCAACTGGATCGTCGCCGGGGCGCGGTTCGAGTTCCCGGTCTTCTCCCTCTTCCTCGGGAACGCCCACGCCTTCGAGATGGCCGTGTTCAACCAGGCCTTCCTCATCTTCCTCCTCGGGTTTGCGTGGCTGCGGTGGCGCGGGCTCGATCTCCCGGGGCGGTCCGCCCTCGCCCTTCTCATCGCCCTCTCCATCGGCTCGATGCCGCTCCTCTCCTCCTGGGACGCCCTCGTCTACGGCCCGGCCGCCGCGATCTTCCTCCTTTCGCTCGCGCTCCGCGAACGGGACCGATCCACCGTTGCCGCCGTCGTCGCGGTCCCCGCAGTCGCCTTCCTCATCTACCTCCCCTACTACCTGCAGCTCGAACCCGCGGGCGTGGGCGGGATCGGGTGGGGATTTCCCCCCACCGACCCCCTCGTGTTCCTCGCGATCTGGGGCGGGTTCCTCGCGGTGGTCTACGCCGCCGTCGCCCGGGATATCCGGCGGGCTCCCGTTTACCTCGGTATCGCTCTCCCGTTTCTTTTCGCCGGCTACGCCGCGCTCGCGCTCGCCGCGGTGCCGCTCGCCTACCTCCTCCTCCGGCGGAAACGCTCGTTTGCAGACCTCCTCTGCATCGCCGGGCTCGCGGTGCTCGCCTTCACTGAGATCTTCTATCTCAAAGAGATGCTCGGGGGCGACTACAGCCGGTTCAACACCATCTTCAAGTTCTACTTCGATGCCTGGGTCCTCCTCGGCACCGGTTCGCTCCTCATCGTCGGGGGGTGGTTTGCCGCCCGCCGCCCGGTCCTCCCGGGGCGGCGGTGGCTTGCCGTCATTGCGGCCGCGGCGCTCATCGCCGCGCCGGTCGCCCTCAACATCGAGATCGGCCGCGGCCTCCTCGGGATCGAGTACCCCCCGGCGGGCTACCACACCCTCGACGGCCTCGCCTACCTCGACGCCACCCGGCCCGGGGAGGCCGCGGCGATCGACTACCTCCGGACGCTCGGCGGCAGCCACCGGATCGTGGAGGCGGAGAACGGGGACTACGGCTACTACTCCCGGGTCTCGTCTTTCACCGGCATCCCCACGGTCCTCGGGCAGATCAGCCACGAGCTGACCTGGCGGGGGAACGGCGCGTGGTATGCCGACCG
>JAGVUK010000278.1 GCA_019136335.1 Methanomicrobiales archaeon | reverse complement strand
CTATCGCTTAACAACGGTGATACCTATGTCAAGTCTTGGAGGACAACCAATCCTTATTCTGAAAGAGGGTAGCCAGCGTACCCGCGGTCGTGACGCACAGTCAGGCAACATCGCTGCCGCAAAGGCCGTCGCAAGCGCTGTACGGACAACGCTCGGCCCCAAGGGCATGGACAAGATGCTCGTCGACACCATCGGCGACGTCGTCATCACAAACGACGGTGTGACCATCTTAAAGGAGATGGATATCGAGCACCCCGCCGCGAAGATGATGGTCGAGATCGCAAAGACCCAGGACGACGAGGTCGGCGACGGCACCACGACCGCCGTGGTGATCGCAGGCGAACTCCTGAAGCGTGCCGAGGACCTCCTTGACCAGGACGTGCACCCCACGGTCATCGCCCACGGCTACCGGATGGCCGCCGATAAGGCGCAGGCTATTCTTGACGAGATCGCCGTCGACGTCAGGCCCGACGACATGGCGATGCTCAAGAAGCTTGCCGATACCGCGATGACCGGCAAGGGCGCCGAGGCTGCAAAGGAGAAACTCACCGAGCTCGTCGTCAGGGCGATCACGATGGTCGCCGACGCCGACGGCACCGTCGACACCGAGTTCGTCAAGGTCGAGAAGAAGGTCGGCGGGTCCATCGAGGACTCCGAGATCGTCGAGGGCATGATCGTCGATAAGGAGCGCGTCCACCCCGCGATGCCCCGCATCGTCAAGGATGCGAAGATCCTGCTCCTGAACGCCGCCGTCGAGTTCAAGAAGACCGAGGTCGACGCCGAGATCAGCATAACGAGCCCCGACCAGCTCCAGATGTTCCTCGACGAAGAGGAGCGGATGATCAAGGGCATCGTCGACAAGGTCATTGCAAGCGGCGCAAACGTCCTCTTCTGCCAGAAGGGCATCGACGACATCGCCCAGCACTACCTCGCAAAGGCCGGGATCTTTGCCGTCCGGCGTGTCAAGAAGAGCGACATGGAGAAACTCGCCCGCGCCACCAGCGGGGCTATCGTCAGCTCCATCGACGCCATCGCCCCCGAGGAACTCGGTAAGGCGGGCACCGTCGAGGAGAAGAAGGTCTCCGGTGAAGCGATGATCTTCGTGACCGGGTGCGAGAACCCGAAGGCCGTCTCGGTCATCATCCGCGGCGGCACCGAGCACGTCGTCGCCGAGCTCGACCGCGCCATCGAGGACGCTCTCAGGGTCGTCAGCGTGGCCGTCGAGGACAGGAAGTTCGTCGCCGGCGGCGGTGCGCCCGAGATCGAGCTCTCGCTCCGGCTCCGCGACTACGCTGCAACCGTCGGCGGACGCGCCCAGCTCGCCATCGAGGCGTTTGCAAATGCTCTTGAGATCATCCCGAGGACGCTTGCCGAGAACGCAGGCCTCGACCCGATCGACATGCTCGTCGCCCTCCGCGCATCCCACGAGAAGGGCGGCGCGAGCGGGAAGTACATGGGCCTCGACGTCTTCAACGCCGTCTCCGGGGATATGCTCAAGGCCGGCGTCGTCGAGCCCCTCCGGGTGAAGACCCAGGCGGTCTCCAGCGCCGCCGAGGCCGCCGTCATGATCCTCCGGATCGACGACGTCATCGCCGCATCCAAGTCTGCCGGACCTTCTCCTGAGGAGATGGCCGCTATGGGTGGCGGCATGGGCGGCATGGGCGGCATGCCCCCGATGTAAGATCACCGTACCGCCCCACGATACGATCCGGGGCCGTGGTTCGGCCCCGGCATTCTCTTTTTCCCGCTCCTCCCTGTGGTTTCGCCGGTGCGCCGCTTCTCCGGGTTCTTCCGGGAGAAATAACCGGTAAAATCCTTCCTATCGCAACAAAATCGTTCACGCTAAATACCTACAGGTATATACTCGTTTGTGAGAATGCTCCGTGCCCGGAGCGTGGAGTGTGTACCGGGATGGCGGTGAAGAGATCGGTGCGGCCGTCGCTCCCGTTCACGCTCTACCTCCTTCTCGCCGTCCTGCTCGCGATGGCCCCCGTCATCTACCTGATATCGTTTGCCGGGTACACCGGTGTCCGGCAGGAGCTGGAGGCGGACACCGAAGACCTCCGGGGCCAGACCGAGTACGGTACCGCCCTCACGATAAACCTGGTCGATGCCGGGCTGAGACTCTTTGACGACACCCTGAACCGCGAGATGCGGGAGGGGTTCGGTCCGTTTGTCGCGGAGTATGAACGGGCGGGAAGGGACCCGGGCGCCATGGACCTCTTCCGGGTCAAAGAGGAGCTCGGGGGCAGGATGGACCTTTATATCGTCAACGAGAGCGGCGTCATCGAGTACACCACCTATCCACCCGAGCTCGGGTACGACTTCAAGGAGATCCCTGCCTTCTACGACCGCATCACGGATATCCGGCTCAACGGCGCCTTCTCGGACGACAGGGTCGTCCCCGAGCTCGCCACCGGGGTGCTCCGGAAGTATGCCTACCTGCCTTCCCCCGACCGCCGCTACCTCTTCGAGCTCGGGCTTGCGGCGCCGGAGTTCTGGCAGCAGCGCGCGGCGCTGAACTGCGCGGATGCGGTCCGGGAGGTGGCGGACAACAACCCGTACGTCAGCGAGATCCGGATCTTCGACTGCCGGGGCGAACTGATCGCGGGCGCGGCGCATCCCGACGACGACCGCCGGCTGGCCATGGTCCGGCAGGCGTACCGGGAGAGGACCACGCTTGAAGTGGAGAACGCCACCGCAGGCGAGCTGGTCCGGTACCTCTTCGTCGACAGGGCGGACAGCGTTCACGCGTCAGACATGAGCGTGGTCGTCGAGCTGACCTACACCACGAAGGTCGTCGAGGAGAAGATCGCGGGTATGTTTGCCCAGGCCGCCGGGATCCTGCTCATCGGGTTCTCTCTCATCGCGTGCCTCTCTGCCGTTGCCATGCACTCCCTGACGCGGCCGGTGCGCACCCTCGTCGAGGACGTCGACGCCATCGCCCGCGGCGACCTGGACCGCCCCATACGGGTGAGCGGGGACGAGGAGTTCGTCCGCCTTGGAGGGAGCGTGTCGGCAATGGTCGCATCCTTAAAAGAGACCCTGCAGAGGCTCCGGGATTCGGAGGAGGCGATCATCCGCCACAGCCATACCCTCGAGGACGAGGTCCGGGCACGGACGGCCGCCCTCGAGGAGTCCAACCGGACGGCGTCGCTCCTGCTCGACATCATGGGCCACGACATCAACAACACAAACAACGTCGCAAACCTCTACTCGGACCTCCTCCTCGCCGACCTTGAGGGGGAGCCTGAGGCAGAGCTGCTCCGGAAGGCAAAGGCGGGACTT
>JAGVUK010000027.1 GCA_019136335.1 Methanomicrobiales archaeon | reverse complement strand
CCTGCAATGATGACTGCATCGTAGTCGTAGCCGAGAAAAGCGTCAAGCTTTCCGTAGTTACCGTGCAGATCTGCTAAGAGTAGCACATCCGTCATGCACTATAGATGAGGAGTGTGTCTAAAAAACCTTATCTCATGATCCATCCATGAGCCGGTTATCCTGCCGCCGAGCGCCAGTTTGCCAAGAATTTTTTCTGTTTCCGGGAGGAGCGGGCGTGGCCGGCTCTGCTTGAGCGGAGTTCCGGGCAGCGGCATGAAATAATGGATGTGCGCCTTCCCCGCCCGGGTGACCATCCGCACCAGATCGAGGGTTGCGCGCTGGTCGTCGTCGCTCTCGAACGGCAGCCCGAAGATGAAATCAACGACCGGAACGAGCCCGTTCTCCCGGCAGAGATCGACGGCGCGGACGACGTCCTCTACGGTGTGCCCCCGGCGCAGGAGGCGGAGCACACGGTCGCTCCCCGACTGGGCCCCGAAGTGCAGGCGCGTGTTCGCGCAAAGATCGAGGACGAGGTCGAGGGACTGCTGCGATATGCACTCGGGGCGCACCTCGCCGGGGAAGGTGCCGAGGTAAATCCGGCCGTCGAGGCTCCGGAGGAGCCGCTCCACCCGGTCGAGCCGGAGATGGACCCCGTTCGACCCGTAGGCGAACGCATTCGGGGTGACGAACCGGATGTCCCGGAACTGTGCGGCATACCGGCTGATCTCGTCGATGGAGCGGTGGCGCATGCACCGCCCGAAGAGGCGGGGCGTCTGGCAGTAGCCGCAGGAGAACGGGCATCCCCGGGTGATCTCGATGAACCCTTTCACCGCCGAGAAGGGAGGATAGCCGTCGAGGAGGACGGTATGGCGGGCCGGCGTGTAGCCGGCGGCGGTCGCGACGCCGGGAGGCGGGTCCCGCCCCTCCTCGATGGCGGATAGAAGCGCCGGGAGGGTGTACTCGCCCTCCCCGACGACGACGTAATCGGCATACTGCGCCACCTCACGGTAGCAGGCGGAGGCGTGGGGCCCCCCGACAACGGTTATGCAGTCCGCCCCCGCGATCTCATCGCGATAGAGCCGCTCGTTGATGGAGTTTAAACTGTAGCAGGTGACGTCGGGACGGGGGCCCTCCGCTGCCTCAAGGCTGTATCCATGCGCTTCGCACGCTGCAGCAAGCACGGCGAAGGAGTTGTTTGCCGAAGCGATGTACCGCCAGTGGACGTTCATACCTGTGGGGTCCCGGACCATGCAGGGTACCTGCACGGCATGCGTATCTTTACTCTCTCCGGGCATGCGATTAAAGTGACGACTCCCCGGATCTTTCCATGGAGAGGCAGCCCTGGCGGTCAGGGCCGGCGCAGTGCGATCCCGGAGTACGGGCGAAACGAAGATCTGCCCCTGCCGGTGAGATACCGGGGCACGGGCGGGAAGCCTGCCGTGAAACGGCCGACGACGCCCGGGGAAACAGCGAAACCCGGAAGTGTCGCGCGAAGAGGTTGCCCACAAGGTCGCCCGGGCCGGGGTGGAGCGCGCCTGCAAGAAGGGGCCGGACGGCGAATGGGGGGGCACAGCAGGGTGCCCAATGGGCTGGCCGATGAGGCGGTATTTGCCGTAGAGCACCGGCACTCGTTTTTATGCAGGACTTGATATATTGTCACAATAATTAAATACTGCACGACCTGTATTGACCCCCTTGCCGTGGGACAGAGCGTGTTCCACAATCCAGGAGATGAGACGCCTATGAGAGGAACTGCCACGCAGGTGGAGACACGAAAGATTGTACGGGGAAAGGATATTGCGGATCGGTCGGTCAGGAACCCACAGGGTGAAGACCTCGGGAGCATCAAGGACGTCATGATCGACATCAACGAAGGCTGCATCGCCTACGCCGCCCTCTCGTTCGGCGGCTTCATGGGGCTCGGCGACAAGCTCTTCGCCATCCCCTGGGCGGCGCTCCAGTACAACGCGGCCGACAACTACTTCGTCCTCGACGTGCCCAAAGAGCGGCTGGAGAACGCGCCGGGCTTTGATAAGGACAACTGGCCGACGACCGCCGAGCGCGAGTGGCTCACCGGCATGTACAGCCACTACGGGTACACCCCCTACTGGGAGCGCCGCTCCGGGCGGTGAGCCTGCCGGAACCGGGCCCGTGCACAGAGCAGGGCCCGCGACGGCCGGCATTTTTGGGGTCCATGACCCGCGATACCCCCGGTGCCGCTTTTGCCCGCCGACCGTCGTGAATACCAGCCCGGCAGCGGACATGGATCCGGGGGGAGAACACTATATATGCCAACGCACGCATGCAATGAAACACCGTGATTCTGCGGGGAGCGGCCAAAAGCCGGACCGGGAGGCGGAGCCGCCCGGCCGCTCTCCGGCGTCTCGGGGGTGTGCCGGTATGCAGAAGGTAATACCAGAACGGAAGAAGACCGTCCGGGATATCGGCGTGACGGGGAAACGGGTGCTCGTCCGTGCCGATTTCAACGTACCGCTCGACGAAGACGGCGCCATTGAGGATGATACCCGCATCCGGGCCAGCCTGCCGACGATACGCTACCTCAGCGAGCGGGACGCACGGGTCATCCTCTGCTCCCACCTGGACCGGCCACAGGGCGTGGTCGTGGAGCATCTACGTCTCGCCCTCGTGGCGAACCGGCTCTCCGTGCTCCTCGACCGGCCGGTCGCCGCGCTCCGGGACTGCATCGGCCCCGAAGTGGAGAGCGCAGTAGCCGGGATGAGAGACGGGGATATCGTCCTCCTCGAGAACCTCCGGTTCCACCCCGAAGAGAGGGCGGACGACCCGGCCTTCGCGGAGGAACTCGCCGCCCTCGCGGACATCTACGTCAACGACGCCTTCGGGGCCTCCCACCGGGCCCATGCGTCGATCGTAGGCGTCCCGGAGCACCTGCCGGCGGTGGCCGGGCTCCTGCTCGCAAAAGAGGTGGACGCTTTCACGCGCATCCTGGAAAACCCCGAACGGCCGTTTGCCGCCGTCATCGGCGGGGCCAAGGTGAGCGACAAACTGGGCGTCCTCGAGAACATCATACCGAGGGTGGACCTCCTCCTCATCGGGGGCGGCATGGCGGCGACGTTCCTTGCGAGCCGCGGGTACGGGACGGGCAGGTCGCACGTCGAGACCGACCGCCTGGACGACGTCCGGCGGCTCTCTGCGAAGGCCGCGGAACTCGGCGTCCGCCTCCTCCTGCCCCGGGACGTCATCGTCGCAGAGAGGCTTGAGGCCGGCACCCCGGCCCGGGTTGTGCCCGTTGCAGAGATACCGGACGACCAGTTCATCGCCGACATCGGGCCCG
>JAGVUK010000104.1 GCA_019136335.1 Methanomicrobiales archaeon | reverse complement strand
CCCGGGGCATTCGCCCTCGCCCCGGTTCTCGCCGTCCTCCTCCTCGGGTCCGTGCTCACGGTTTCGCCGTGGCTGTTTGGGAGAACCGGAGGGTGAGAGGACCGAAGGTCCGGGAGGAGGGCAACCATTAAGCCTTCTCGACCACCGGGAGGATCCGGACCACCCCCGGGTATTGCCATCCCGGGGGTGCGGGGGAGATGATCCGGCAATGGCAGACGATCGTATTCACGCGCTCCCGGCGGTCCGGCGGCGGCTCGGGAACCCGGTTGCCCGTGTCCTCCTCCGGTTCGTCGCCCGGGGGACCCGGCCGACGATCTCTGCTGGAAGTGCAGGCTTGCGGGCCGCATGGTGGGGCATACCCTCCGCCGGAGCAGCGACCTCTTCAGGGTGAGCGAGGACGATATCAGGAGGGGCCTTACGGAGACGTTCTTTCTGCGGGGGTTACAGAACGTGCTTGAGGGGATCGCCCGCTACGGCATCACCATGCCCCAGGTCGTGAACGCTCCCTTTATGGTGGTCTGGGACTTCACCCACCGCTGCAACCTCCGCTGCGCCCACTGCTACCCGGATGCGCAGAAGGTCCTCCCCCACGAACTCGATACCGACGAGGCAAAACGCCTCGTCGAGGAGCTTGCGGATGCCGGCGTGGTGGTCATCGCCTTCTCGGGAGGGGAGCCCCTGATGCGGAAAGAGGCGCTCAGCACCGCCCCGCAGGTCGCACCCGTGGCGCTTGCCGATGAGGGAGGGGTTCCCGTCGGGCACTTCTACGCCGGGGAGGCGATGGAGGGGAAGACCGGACTCCTTGCCGATGAAGTCGGCGGGTGCGGTGCGGGGGAGATCTACCTCTGCGGGGTTCGCGGGGCATGAGCGCGAGGGCTCCCTTCGCATGGGGGGAGGTGAGAGCGGCGCCCCTTCTTCACTTTCACCCCGCACGGCTATTATTTATGCAGGAGGAGGGTTAACACGATTCTATCGTATGCTGCGGAGGTACCGGTACCGGCTGTATCCGACCGAGGATCAGAAGACCCTGATCGCCCAGCACCTCGGGTGCTGCCGGTTTGTGTACAACTGGGCGCTTGCCCGCAAGAATCAGGCGTATCACGACGAGGGCATCAGCCTCTCCAGGTACGGCCTCATGAAGCAGCTCCCAGCGCTCAAAGCGGAGTTGCCGTGGCTCAAGGAGGTCAACGCCCAGTCGCTGCAGCAATCGATCCACCACCTTTTCCGCGCGTTCAAAAATTTCTTTGAGGGTCGTGCTGAAGCACCGACCTTCAAGGCGAAGCATGCCCCCGAGCAGGCGTTCACGGTGCCACAATCCTACACCGTGGACTTCAAGCAAGGGACGGTGAAGCTCCCGAAGATCGGTGCGATCAAGGCCAAGTATCACCGCACCTTCGCGGGGGCGATGAAGTCCGCGACGGTGATCCGCAGATCGACCGGCCGGTATTTCCTCAGCGTCGTAGTCGAGGATGGCCAAAAGCCGCCGAAACCCGCCGATCCGGTCCCGGATCAGACGGTCGGGATCGACCTGGGGCTTGCGCACTACGCTGTTCTCTCGACCGGGGAGAAGGTGGAAAACCCACGACACCTCCGGAACGCCCAGCAGCGGCTAGCCGTGCTCCAGCGGCGGCTCGCCCGCAAGCAGAAGGGGTCGAAGAACCGGAACAAAGCCCGGCTCAAGGTCGCCCGGTGTCACCAGACGATTGCCGACCAACGGCAGGACTTCCAGCACCAGCTCTCTTCTCGACTGGTCCGCGAAAACCAAGCACTGGCTGTGGAGTCCCTGAACGTGGACGGCATGGTGAAGAACCACGCTCTTGCGAGATCGATCAGCGATGCCGGGTGGGGGACGTTCCTTGCGATGCTGGCGTACAAGTGCCAGGAGGCGGGCAAACCCCTGCTGAAGATCGGGGTGTTCGAACCGTCCTCGAAGACCTGCTCGGTCTGCGGCTACCGGAAGGCCGAGCTGACGCTGAAGGACCGGGAATGGACGTGCCCGGACTGCGGGACGACCCACGACCGGGACCTGAACGCCGCGACCAATATCAAACAATTCGCACTTGCAGGCGCGGAACGTGCCGAAGAGCCTGTGGACCCGCTCCCGCTGGGGAGGGGGATGATAGCCGGGAAACCCCCTGCGCAAGCGGGGGGTAGTTCACTGCAGCATCGAGCCCGAAGGGGACGTCCAGCACTGCGTCTTTCTGCCGATCACCGTCGGAAACGTGCGGGATACGCCGTTTCTTGAGATCTGGCACTCCTCGGAGGTGCTGCAGAGGCTGCGGGACCGGAGCCTGCTCTCGGGGGCATGCGCCGGTTGCGGTAACAAGTATATCTGCGGCGGGTGCAGGGCCCGCGGGTGGGCATACTTCGGGGATATCCATGCGCCGGACCCCGGGTGCATCAACAACCGCGACTACTGGGAGTCGCTCGTGGAGCATCAAAAAAAGTAGGGTTAGTGGTTGTTCTTTCTTCTCCAGAGGAGGAAGGCGAGCGGGGCGAGGAGGGGCGCGTAGACGAGCGGTGCCGCAGTCGTCGTTGCCGGCACGGTGGTCGCCTCCGTCGTCACCACGGTTGTCACATTTGCTGTGGCGTTCGTTTCGCCCCCGGTTGTGACATTTGTCTCCCCGGCTGTGGTCGCGTTCTCCGCTGCCGCGGCGATGGCAAACGTGGAGAACCCGGCGGTGGTCGCCCGGAAGCGGTACAACCCGTTCTCCTCACCGACGACCTCGGTCTCCAGCGACTGCCAGGCGCCGCCGACACAGCGCATCAGCCTGACGTCCTCTGGGGCCATGCCGTGTTCGTGGAGCCAGTCGGCGGGGATGGTGAAGACGATCGCCGCGTTCTCGACATCGTTCGGGTTTGCCCAGTAGAGGTTGATCTCGACGTACTCGTAGACGTCGCCGGTGGGAGGCGCCGTCGCAGCGGACGGTTTTGTCTCCTTCACGGTCACCATCAGTTTCGGGATGGTGTTTGCTGCCGTGACGGCAACGCTGCCGACCGATGAGGTGGTGATGCCCGAGTACGTGAACGTCTCGCCGCGCATCAGGTTCTCACACATCCCGGCATCGAAGGTGGGGCCGCTGTCGCCGCCGCTGTCGCTCCAGCCGGAACCTGTCGACCCGTCGTTGTTCCCGGGGTCGTCAGAGGCCGGTGCAGTGGTGACGGTGACCGCCGCGGTCCCCTCTACGTCGCCAGCCAGGGCTTTCACTTCTGCAGAACCTTCTGCAAACGCCGCAAAGAGCCCGGCTCTGTCGATGGTGCCGACGGCCGAATCAGAGCATAACCAGGCAACCCTGACCCAGTCCAGCTCGTTGTCGCACGAGTCATAGACCGTGGCGACGAATTCCTGTATCTCCCAGGGCGCAAGCGCGGTCGTCGCGGGGTCGACCTCGACGCGGGCCGGGGACGGGAGCGGTGGGCCGACGGTCACGCAGGCAGAGCCCGATATCCCGTCCACCGATGCGGTGACGATCACCTCACCGGCCTCGTTGGGGCCAAAGAGACCGCACGGGCCGATGTAACCGATTTGCGGGTCGCTGCTCTCCCAGACCACCACGGCGTCCGGCATGACGCAGCCGTACTGGTCGTACACGGTCTCG
>JAGVUK010000096.1 GCA_019136335.1 Methanomicrobiales archaeon | reverse complement strand
TTTCCTGCTGTAGACTGTTCTGCCATAGAGTCACTCTCCTCGAGAAACGCCGATTCAAGGGGGGAGGCGAACTCCAGGGCATCTTCCTCCTCCCCCTCCGGCACCTCCGGAGCGCCCCCCGGTGCCCGGGCTCTCTCCTCTTCGCCCCTCAGCGCCTCTTCCTCGCACTCGAGCCGGTACTCGGCCCGGATCTCCCGGAGATCCTCGACACGGGGAATGTTCGCGAGCCCCGAGAGCACGATGATGATCCCGACAAACGATGTGTTCTTCACGGGGTAGTCGCCGGAACGCATCTCGAGGCCGGCGATGTTCCGGTCGATCCACTTCCTGACGGTCTGGAACCCCTTCATCGAGAGTTCGGCAGAAGGCCCCGCGATCAGGACGAGCGCCTTGTCGGCGCTCGTGAGGTCGCAGGGGACCGATACCTCCTCATAGACCGCCTTCTTCGCGAGCGAGACGATCCGGGCCGCCTTCTCCTGGGAGCCCTGGATGAAGTACTTCAGCGATCGCCGCCGGTAGATCCGGTCCAGCCACCCGGACGGCAGGCGTTCGGCGGCGTAGCCGACCGCAACGAGGCCGTTCCCTTTCAGGGTGTTGAGCACCTCCCCGGCATCCAGGACGACCTCGGCGACGTCGAGTCCGGACTCGTTGAACTCGCCGGCGCGGAGGAGGAGGCCGATCTGGCGAGCGATCCGCTCGTTGAGCAGGCCGTATTGGGTCCGCGGGTCGAGCGCCCCCGGACGCGGGTTCCGGCGCAGCTGGTCCATGATCCCGGCATTCTCCTTTCCGGCCGCGGCCGCGGCAGCCCTGATCTTCTGCGACCAGGTCTCGTTATCGAAGAGGATGACGGCATCGACAAGCCCCTGAAGCGTATCGAGGTCGTCGGCGGCCTTTGCAGAGACCCGCTTCCCCTCGTTGAGGCACGGCAGGACGGCGAGGGCGAAGATCGGCTCCATATAGGACTTCCGGAGTTCGCCGATGATGAGCGGCGCGATATCGGCGACGTTGCCCCCGAGCCCGCAGCAGAGCAGGATGGCATCGATCTCCATTGTGTCCATGCCCTGGATGCGGGTCATGACCTCCTCGATATCGATCACGTTCGCGATCTCGCCCTGGTCCGCCAGGTCGATCCTCGGGAAGAAGATCCTCGCGGGGTCAGGGAGGTGACGGAGCTGGATCAGGGAGTTTGGGTCGATGTCGATTGCTACCGCACTCATGCAGCAGACTTTGCTCCGCCTGTCATGGTCGTAGAGGTGATCCACAACCCGTGACCCGGCGCCCCCGAACCCGATCGCCAGCACCCGCATACAGTTCTACTCCCCGATCCTCGGACCTTCGCATGCCCGGGATGACCGTTGGCGCGAAAAAGAGCGCGCATATCACCCGGAACTACTGATGAGTATGTGGGCGGACAAACTTATATATTTCTGTACGTCCGCGGGCCCCGGAGCGCATCCGTTCACAAACGTTCTATATTTGAATTTTCCGGTTTCATTTCCCCGCGCTGGCGTCCCCTGCAGGATAAGAGAGAAAAGTCACCGGATGCCCTTCTAAACCCGTTACATCCCTCCATTTTGCACTACATGTGCGGTACGTGTCGTTTAGCGAGCACAAAATGGTAATATATATAACTCTCTGCACGTAACTACTCAATGAGGTGCATAGCCTTGACTACATATGGAATTGAATTTGTGCCCGGAGCAGTCAACGTCAAGCAGGTGGTGACCTACACCAAGCTTGCAGAGTCGAAGGATATCGACTATGCTTGGATCACCAACCACTACAACAACCGTCATGCATACCCGACCCTCGCCATGATCGCGGCGAACACCGACACGATCAAGATGGGGCCGGGCATCATGAATACGTTCACCGATACCCCCGCAGCCATCGCATCCTTCATGGCTACCTTAAACGAGATCTCCGACGGACGTGCCGTCCTCGGCATCGGACCCGGCGACCTCTCGACGCTCCCGAAGCTCGCCATCGACCCCGCAAAGCCCGTCGCCCGCCTGAAAGAGGGTGTCGAGCAGATCAAGAAACTCCTCACCGGTGAGGAGGTCAAGAAGACCGGCAACATGGAGTTCTTCGACTACGACGGCGCCAAGCTGACCGGTGTCACCCTGCCCGGCAAGAAGGGCATCCCCGTCTACATCGGTGCCCAGGGGCCCAAGATGCTCGAACTTGCCGGCGAGGTCGGTGAGGGAGCCCTGATCAACGCCTCGAACCCCAAGGACTTCGATATTGCCATCCCGATCATCAAGCAGGCAATGGAGAAGGTCGGCAAGAAGAAGTTCGACGTCGGCGCCTACACCGCCATGTCCATCGACAGGGACGAGAAGAAGGCCCGGAATGCCGCAAAGATTGTAGCTGCATTCATCGCCGCAGGCTCCCCGCCCCCGCTCCTGCAGCGCCACGGCCTCGACCTCAACAACGTCGCGAAGATCAAGGAGGCTCTCGGCCGCTTCGACTTCAAGACCGTCGGCGGACTCGTTACCGACAAGGAGATCGACGCCTTCACCATCGCCGGAACCCCTGATATGGTCAAGCAGAAGTGCGAGGATCTCGCAAAATCCGGAGTTACCCAGATCATCTTCGGCTCGCCGCTCGGCCCCGACATGACCAACTCCATCCGCCTGCTCGGCAAGTACATTGTCTAAGGCGGGAAAACCCTCATCACTTTTTCTCGGAAGCGTTCAGGCCCCGGCGGAGAGCTCGTGCGGACCAATCTGCAGGCACCCCCCGGCTTTTCCGGGCACCATATAACCCGCGAGGAGCCCCCGGCCTCCATCGGCGGCAACCCGGACAGGGTTTTATAGGGTCGGCGCGCCAATCGGAGTATGAAGGGTCATGTTCACCATTCGCGAGATCCGGACCAGGCGGGGAACCCTCCAGTACCGCCGGGAGTCCCTCACCGGTATCCGGTGCCGGATCAGTCCCGTCCGGGTCGAACGGCAGATCGATACCGCTCCCGCCCTGTCCTCCTCCCGTGAAGGCTGTCCGTTCTGCCCCGATACCATAAATGTCTCCACCCCGACGTTTGAGGACGGCAGCCGCCTCCGGTGCGGGGAGAGCGTAACGTTCCCGAACCTCTATCCGTTTGCGGAGCACCACGTGGTCACGGTGATCACGCCCGACCACGCGGCCGGCCGGTTCAGCGTCCGGTGCCTCGCCGACGCCATATCCGGCACGGCAGAAGCCCTGTCCCGGTCTTCCGGCTACGCGAGCATCAACTGGAACTATCTCCCTTCGGCCGGTGCGAGCATCGTCCACCCGCACCTGCAGGGCATCGCCGACCCGGAGCCCACCTGCCTTGCGGGCCTCTA
>JAGVUK010000089.1 GCA_019136335.1 Methanomicrobiales archaeon | reverse complement strand
CTTCTCGGGGTCCGGTCTGCCCCACAACGACGTGGCGCTCCAGATCGCCCGGCAGGCAAAGGTGCCCGGGTCGAAGGAAGAGTTCGCCGTGGTCTTTGCGGCGATGGGCATCACGAGAGAAGAGGCCAACTACTTCATGGCCGACTTCGAGAAGACGGGAGCCCTTGAACGGGCGGTCGTCTTCTTAAACCTCGCGGACGACCCGGCCGTCGAGCGGATCATCACGCCGCGTCTCGCGCTCACCACCGCCGAGTACCTGGCGTTCGACCTCGGCTACCACGTGCTCGTCATCCTGACGGACATGACCAACTACTGCGAGGCGCTCCGCCAGATCGGCGCGGCCCGTGAGGAGGTGCCCGGGCGGCGCGGCTACCCGGGATACATGTACACGGACCTTGCAAGCATCTACGAGCGTGCCGGTATCATCAAGGGCGTCAAGGGCTCGGTGACCCAGATCCCGATCCTGACGATGCCGGGCGACGATATCACCCACCCGATCCCGGACCTGACCGGCTACATCACCGAAGGCCAGATCGTGGTCAACCGTGATCTGCACCGGAAGGGTATCTACCCGCCGATCAACGTGCTGCCGTCGCTCTCCCGCCTGATGAACCTCGGTATCGGGAAGGGGCACACCCGCGAGGACCACAAGAAGGTCTCGGACCAGCTCTACGCGGCATACGCGGAGGGGAACGACCTCCGGGGGCTTGTCGCCATCGTCGGGAAGGACGCGCTCTCGGAGCGCGACCGGATGTTCCTCGAGTTCGCCGACCTCTTCGAGGACCGGTTCGTCAGGCAGGGCCTGTATGAGGACCGGTCGATCGTCGAGACGCTCGAACTCGGTTGGGATCTCCTCTCGACGCTGCCGGAGGAGCAGCTGGTGCGTATCGACCGCGAACTGATCCAGAAGTATCACCCGAAGTACCGCAAGAAGGCCCAGGGGTAAGCATCCATGGCGCTGCGAGACATCAAGCCGACCCGATCTGAACTGATCAACATCAAGCGACGGATCAAGCTCTCGGAGCGCGGCTACAACATCTTAAAGATGAAGCGCGATGGGCTGATCCTTGAGTTCTTCAAGGTGCTGCAGCAGGCAAAAGACAGCCGCGGTGCACTGCTGGAGCGCTACACACATGCAATGGAGATGATCGCCCTCGCGGAGACCGTCGAGGGGGCTATCGGGGTGAAGGCCGCCGCGTTCTCGGCGTCGGAGATCCCCGCAATCTCCCTTTCGAGCAAGAACATCATGGGCGTCGTCGTCCCGGAGATCGAGGCGTCTTCCGTCCGGAAGGGCGTGCTCGACCGCGGCTACGGGATGCTCGGCACCTCCGCCGTCATCGACGAGACCGCAGAGGCGTTTGAGGACCTGCTTGAGGCGATCATCGAGGCGGCCGAGATCGAGACGACCATGAAGCGGCTGCTCGACGAGATCGAGAGCACCAAGCGGCGCGTGAACGCGCTCGAGTTCAAGGTGATCCCGGAACTCACCGAGGCGCGGGACTTCATCAAGATGCGGCTCGATGAGATGGAACGTGAGGAGCTCTTCCGCCTGAAAAAGATTAAGGCACGGAGCGCCTGAGTAAGGGTACAGGTGATACCCGGTGGAGATCGGTACGCTTGCTGATGCAGGGAAACTGAAGGGGACGGTGCTGTTGCGGGTGGATTTCAACTCCCCCATCGACCCCTCCTCAAACCAGATCCTTGACGACAAGAGGTTCCGGGAGCACCTGCCGACGGTGCAGGCACTTGAGGACGCGCGGCTTGTCGTCCTCACGCACCAGAGCAGGCCCGGCAAGAAGGACTACACGACGCTTGAGGCGCACGCGGCGAAGCTGGAGCGGCTGCTCGGCCGCCCGGTGACCTACGTGGACGATATCTTCGGGCGGTGCGCCCGTGAGGCGATCCGGAACGCGAAGCGCGGGGACGTCCTGATGCTCGAGAACCTCCGGTTTGCCGCCGAGGAGAACCTGACCTTAAAGCCGGAAGAGGCGAAGAAGACCATCCTTGTGCGGAAACTGGCGTCGATGGCTGACTTCTACGTCAACGACGCGTTCGGCACGGCGCACCGGTCGCAGCCGTCGATCGTGGGGCTGCCGCTCGTGCTCCCGTCGGTGGCCGGCCTCCTGATGGAGAAGGAGGTCGCAAACCTCTCCCGGGTCTTCTCCGGCGCCCCGCGCCCCGTCACCTTCGTCCTTGGCGGGACGAAGGTGGACGACTCGATCGCGGTCGCAGAGAACGTTCTCGCGCGGGGGACGGCCGACCGCGTCATCGTGGTCGGCGTGGTTGGAAACGTCTTCCTGCTTGCGGCGGGCTACGATATCGGGCGGCCGTCGGCCCGGCTGATCGACGACCTCGGCTACCGGGGTGAGATCGAGAGGGCAACAGACCTCCTCAAGACCTACCGGGACCGGATCTTGATGCCGCACGCGGTCGCGGTCCGCGAGGACGGCGAGCGGGTGGAGTACCGGGTCGACGCCGTCCCGGAGGATGCCCAGGTGCTGGACCTCGGGGTCGAGTCGATCGACCGCCTTGCAAAGGTGATATCGGCGTCGGGGACGGTCGTGGTGAACGGCCCTGCGGGGCTCTTTGAGGAGGAGCCGTTCGCCGTCGGCACCTTCGAGCTCCTGAAGGCGGCCTCGGCCGTTGAGTTCTCGGTGGTGGGCGGCGGGCACTCGGGCGCGGCCATCGAGCGGCTCGGCATCGAAGACCAGTTCACCCACATCTCCACCGGCGGCGGGGCGGCAATCGAGTTCCTGACCGGGAAGAAGATGCCTGCCATTGAGGCGCTGGAGATGTCTAAAAAGATATTCGGGTGAAGGGCGCGGTGCCCTCACCTCTCTTACCTGAACTGCTGTTCTTCCCGGCGTGGCCGTATCGCACCGCGCCCCGGTACTTCGCTAACGTTCTGAGAAAGCCCTCCCCTGGGGGTCAAACCGCTGACTTCCCTTCGCGGCCCCGCGCTCAACGCGAGAGGCAGTATCGTTATCCCCATCCTCTCGTGCAACGATTCTCAATTACCGGCACTCTCGGCGGAGGAGAGTATCGACCCTTTTTCACACTATCCGGGGGTTTGCATCCCGGGAGACGACTTTTCCCGGGTATCCCCATGTACTGCCCCCCCTCCGGGGGCGGGGCTTTGAGGAGGTACGTACGGGTACCCGGTCCTCTCCCCCCATGGCGATAGCCGCCACGGTCCACTGCACGGGGAGATCCCGGGGAAGAACCAGTTACCAGTTTCCAGCCGGTTCTCCCCGGCCGATTCTTCCCGGTCTTTCGGGAAACTGGCGTCAGCACCGCTCCCCGACACGGCTTCCCACTGGCTATCGCCATGACTGCCCCCGCCTCTCGGGAGGGGCGGGGGAGGAGCGCGCAGCGCGGGCGGGGTGGGGGGTGCCGGGGAAGCGTACGGGTATGCCACCGGTGTGAAGCGCGGGCGGGGTGGGGGTTGCCGAAGGGGAGCGCTCCGTGCCGGGAAGGGACGAAGGCCAGATATGGTCCGTTCGTTTGGAATCACTGCACTGGTATCCGGGGTACCGCTAACTCTTTGTTGGGGTGTTGCGCGCGACCGCATCGATCGATACCGGGTGTCAAAATGAGCGAAGTACTGCGTCCGGGTGCTCCTGCCCTGCCGGGGCGTGCATCCCCGGGGGCCTTCGGGACCTGTCGTTTCGTCCCGAACGCCCGGCACCGTGAAGCGGGCGGCAGGATGATCCCCGCCATCGCCCCCCGTTTTGCTCTACCCG
>JAGVUK010000312.1 GCA_019136335.1 Methanomicrobiales archaeon | reverse complement strand
CGGGTCGTCATCAGCGCACCTTCGCCCGATGCGGACCTGACGGTCGTGCTCGGCGTCAACGAGGGTGCCTACGACCCGGCAAAGCATACCATCGTCTCAAACGCATCCTGCACGACCAACGCACTTGCGCCGGCGGCAAAGGTGCTCAACGACTCGTTCGGCGTCGAGCGGCTGATGGCGACGGCGATCCATGCCTACACCGCCACCCAGGCGCTGGTCGACCGGGCCACAAAGAAACCCCGCCGGGGACGTGCCGCAGCTGTCTCGCTGATCCCGACATCGACCGGCGCCGCCATCGCCACCACCCGCGTCCTCCCGGAGCTCACCGGAAAGATGGACGCGATCGCGATCCGGGCCCCCATCCCCGACGGCTCGGTCGTCGATATCGTCGCAGACCTGAAGCGGGATACAACAGCCGATGCCGTGAATGCCGCGATGAAGCAGGCTGCGGATGGAAAGATGAAAGGGTTCCTCGCCTACACCGATGACCCGCTCGTCTCGGCCGATATCATCGGCGACCCGCACTCTGGGGTCGTCGACGGAAGGTCCACGAGCGTCGTCGGCGGGCGGATGGCCCGGGTCCTGGTCTGGTACGACAACGAGTTTGCGTACGCGAAAAGGATGGTCGACATCGCCTCTTACATGGCTTCGCGGGAGTGAGAGGATCCTATGACGAAACTGGTCTTCTTCGACCTCGACGAGCACGAACAGGATGTGGTCAGGGATACCTTCACCGGCGAGAACGGCTACGAGGTTGACCTGCACTCTGATGCGCTCACGAGCGAGAACGCATCCCTTGCCCACGATGCCGACGGGATCGGGGTCTTTGTCACGTCGCATGTTACCCGGGAGGTCCTCGACCGGCTGCCGAGCCTCAAGGTGATCGCTGCCATGTCCACCGGGTTTGATCATATCGACGTTGACACCTGCCGGGAGAGGAACATCGCCGTCTGCAACGTGCCGCTCTACGGCGACACCACCGTGGCCGAGTTCGCGTTCGGGCTCATCCTGGCCCTCGCCCGGAAGTTCAGGCCGACGTTTGCGCGAACTGCCCGGGGTGACTTTTCCCGGACCGGGCTTGTAGGCATGGACCTTGCCGGAAAGACCCTCGGCCTGATCGGGACCGGGCGCATCGGGTCGCACCTCGCCCGCATCGCCCATGCAACGGGGATGAACGTGGTCGCCTACGACCTGCGGCCGAACCCGGACCTCACCCGGGATTACGGTGTCCGCTACCTGGCCCTCGACGACCTCCTCCGTCAGGCAGACGTCATCAGCCTGCACGTCCCCTACACGAAGTCCACGCACCACCTGATCAACACCGATAGGCTGCGGCTGGTCAAGGATACCGCGCTCCTCATCAACACATCCCGGGGCGGCGTGGTGGACATAAGGGCTGTCGCGGGCGCTCTCCGCGAAGGCCGCCTTGGGGGGGTCGCGCTCGATACCTTCGAGGGGGAGCAGGTCTGGATCGAGGAGGAGTTTTCTGGAGCAGGCGAGCCCTCGGCGGCCGAACTCAAGGAGGCGCTTGAGAGTTTTGCCATCCTGCACTCGGACCGGGCAATTCTCTCGCCGCACAACGCCTTCAACACCCGTGAGGCGCTCGGGCGGATCCTCGCCACCAGCATCGAGAACATCAGGGCCTTCTTTGTTGGAAACCCACAGAACGTCGTTGCCGGGACCTACCGGGTGCCGGCGGCGCCGCCTGCTGGAGGTGGGAGAGCATGAAGCAGGACGCGATCTACATTCGCTGGTTTGCCGACATCAGGAACGAGGACGTCGGCCTGGTCGGGGGGAAGAACGCATCGCTCGGTGAGATGTACAGCGAACTGACCCCGAAAGGCGTAAAGATCCCCGACGGGTTTGCCGTGACCGCCGGTGGTTACTGGCATGTCCTCGAGTCCGCGGGGATCCTCGACGACCTCAAAGAGACGCTTGCAGGACTCGATAGAAACAACGTCGCCGATCTTGCAAAGCGGGGGAAACGGGCCCGTGACCTCATCCTTTCGGCCGGGATCCCTGGCGACCTCTGGAGCGAGATCAAGGCGGCCTACGACATGCTCTGCGACGAGTTCGGGCCAGATGCCGACGTCGCCGTCCGGAGTTCAGCAACCGCCGAAGACCTCCCGACAGCCTCGTTTGCGGGCCAGCAGGAGACCTACCTGAACGTCCGGGGCTACCAGGCGCTGCGGGAGGCCTACATCCGGTGCCTTGCCTCCCTCTTCACCGACCGGGCGATCGCTTACCGGATAGACAACCACTTTGACCACTTCAAGGTCGCCCTCTCGGTCGGGGTCATGAAGATGGTCCGCTCCGACCTCGCCGCAAGCGGGGTCATCTTCACACTCGACACCGACACCGGCTTCCGGGACGTCGTCCTCATCACCGGGTCCTACGGGCTTGGCGAGATGATCGTTCAGGGCGCTGTCAACCCCGATGAGTTCTATGTCTTCAAACCGACGTTCCGGAAGGGCTATCGTGCTATCGTCAGGAAGAACCTCGGCGAGAAGAGGGTGAAACTGATCTACGGTCACGGCGGGGCGAAAGAGGTCACCCGGAGAGTCGATGTCCCGGAGATCGACCGGAAGAGGTTCTGCATCGCCGACGACGATGTCCTGACGCTTGCCGGATATGCGCTCACGATCGAGGACCACTACTCGGCGAAGGCCGGCAAGCCGGTGCCGATGGATATCGAGTGGGCAAAGGACGGCGAAACCGGAGAACTCTTCATCGTCCAGGCCCGGCCTGAGACGGTGCAGTCGCAGAAGGCAGGAGATGTCCTCGAGACCTACCACCTGGACGAACGCGGGGCGGTGCTTGCTGTCGGAAAGAGCATCGGCGACGCGATCGCCTCCGGGAAGGCCCGGGTCATCACCGATGTCAGCCGTCTCCCCGAGTTCAAGCCGGGGGAGGTCCTCGTCTCCGACACCACCACGCCGGACTGGGAGCCGGTGATGAAGACGGCCGCCGCCATCGTGACGAACCGGGGCGGGCGGACCTCCCACGCCGCGATCGTCAGCCGGGAGCTCGGGATCCCCGCGGTCGTCGGAACGGGCGACGCGACCGGGAAGGTCCCTACAGGCCGGGAGGTGACGGTCAGCTGCGCCGAGGGCGAGGAGGGGTTCGTCTATGACGGCACCCTCCCGTTCCACGTCGAGAAGATCCGGCTCTCGGACCTGCGGAGGCCCAAGACCGGCCTTCGGGCTCGCGATGGTCCCGAACGACGGTATCGGGCTTGCCCGGATGGAGTTCATCATCAGCAGTTACATCAAGGTCCACCCGATGGCGCTCGTCCACCCCGAGCGGGTCACGGACGAAGCGGTCAGGCGATCGATTGCGGACCTCACTTACGGCTACCAGGATGGCGAGGAGTACTTCGTGGAGAGGCTCGCGGAAGGCGCCGGAACCATCGCCGCTGCGTTCTACCCGAACCCGGTGGTCGTCCGGATGAGCGACTTCAAGACGAACGAGTATGCAAGCCTGCTCGGCGGGACCTACTTCGAGCCCGAGGAGGCGAACCCGATGCTCGGGTTCCGCGGCGCCTCCCGCTACTACGACGAGCGTTACCGGGAGGGGTTTGCACTCGAATGCCGGGCGATGAAGCGGGTCAGAGAAGAGATGGGGCTTGTAAACCTGATCATCATGATCCCCTTCTGCCGCCGGGTGGAGGAGGCAAAACGGGTCATCGGAGAGCTCGAAAAGAACGGTCTCCGGCGGGGCGAGAACGGCCTTCAGATATACCAGATGTGCGAGATCCCAAACAACGTCATCCAGATTGATGCGTTCAGCGACTACTTCGACGGGTTCTCGATCGGCTCAAACGACCTGACCCAGCTGACGCTCGGCATCGACCGCGACTCCGCGGTCGTGGGCGGGGCCTTCGACGAGCGCGAT
>JAGVUK010000159.1:2523-7061 GCA_019136335.1 Methanomicrobiales archaeon | reverse complement strand
ATCGATACTCTCCTCCGTTGAGAGTGACGGCGATTGGGAATCGTTGCACTACCCGGTCGGCTTTCCGTCAGCGTTTCTTGGGGGCGTTGAGGCCAAGGGTGACTACCGACCCCTCGATGAGGCAGTTCCGGCGGGGTTGCCCGTACCGAGTCTGGAGCAGGGCGTTGATCGGAGCAACGGACTGGTCTTCGGTGATGCGGTTGAGGGAACCGGGTCGATCTGCGCGGTGACCGATGGAGACCGGCCAGCCCGATCTCCCTGTGGGTTCCGCCGTCCATCCTGCCGGCAATGGTCTTTGAAGCCTCCGGTTGCGGCCCGGTTACCCGGACTGCCGCCCCGGCGTCATCAGGCGCGGCGGCCGGGCGCCCTTGCCGGCGTCAGGATCGCTCACCGGGGAGTTGCGGCCGACACCTCCCGGCATCCCGCCAGCCCTCCGGCTACCGGACGACAGAGGGCAGCCGCCGATCACCCGGGTGAAGGGACGGCTGATCGGCGCAGTGCAACCGGAAGGCTCCCGGATGCGAAAGCCTTCCCTGCAACGCGGGCCGCGAACTGCGATACCTTGTTATCCTCCGGGCGACCATACCGATCACGGAAGTCCCGGTTTGTTCCGCCTTCGAAACAGCACAGGAGAATGCAGGTTGTCCACCCCATATGCCGATCCGGTATCCCCGTATCCGCACTGGCAGCGAATGATGTATCACCTCCCGCGTCCGGTGACCGAGGAGGACGTCGCCGCTTTTGTCCGGAACCAGGACCTGTATCGCAGGGAGACCGATGCGGGAGAGGTCCAGATCATCCATAAATTCGGCATCGTCGAGATCAACTGCCTCATCGGTGAACGGACGATAGAGGTCTGGTTCGCTCCCGGGAAAAGTGCCGTCGCAGCGGCGTACGTCGACGCTCTCCTCGCCACGCGGTTCCCCTGAGGCCCTGCCGACGTAAAAGAGAGAGGGGTGCCCTGCGCTAAGGACGCTCAGTCCTTGCCGATCACGACCTCGGAGGCCTTTATCAGGGCATAGACCGCCGATCCTTCTTTCAGATTCATCTTTTCGGCCGAGTAGGTCGTGATGACCGAGACGATCTCGATTCCTCCGGGGAGGGCGACCGTCACCTCGCTGTTCACGGGGCCTTTCTTGATCAGCTTGATAGTACCTTTCAGCTGGTTTCTCGAGCTCACTTCCATACCATCACCGATTTAAACGGTCTCGATACAGAGATAATAACCTTTTGATGGCTCTGCCGGACTGCACGGCTCCCCCGGGGCCTCCTTTCGAACATGGGTGCGCATCAGCCGCCCGGGATCCGGGGGAGGCGTGCAGCCCGCGATTCCCGTATACCCCGGATCGCTGGCCGGCTCCCCCTCAGCCGGGTTCGCGGGAAAGGTCTGCTGGTAGCCACCGGCCTCCCGGCGGCGATCTCCTCGAGAACGAAGTTCCGGACCATGTCAATCTCGCCTCCGGCATCGGCAGACGGACCTCTCTTCACGGGAAGATAGCCGGGCTCCGTAATCATGAGTTGTGGTGGCCGTAACCGACGGTTGTCGAGTATGCAGGGAGTCCTGTATCCGGCCCTGACGCCGCCGAATCGCTGCTGCGCGCCGCCCGTCCCCGGCGGGAACGCCGTTCAGGCTCTCCGCCGGGTGGATATCACGGCTCTTCCGCGGTGCAGTGGGGGCTCCATGATCCCGGACAGAGCACGGAGATGCTCCACTCCCGGGGTAAGGTTCATATACCGCGGTGCGTATCGTATGGCCTGTTGGGGTTGTAAGAATTCCGGGGTGCATCCCTCTCCCGGTATTCGGGTGGAACGATGGATAGATCCGGGGTAATTGACGGGATCCGGCGGGGGGCCAGGGCAATCGCCATCGCTTTCGTCGCCTCGACCCTCATTCCCGTAGTCCTTGGCCTCCTCCTCTCCGTTCCGATCGGACGCGTCTTTTCCCTGATCATCTCCACCCTCCTTCTCCAGGCAAATGCCGCCTTCGCCGGCGTGGGGCTCGGGCTGAACCCCGTGTTCATCCTCGCCGTCATGATATCCGTGGAGCTTGGGATCGTTCTTGCCATCTACGAGATCCTGGATGCTTTCGCCGAGCAGTCGGAGAGAGTCCGGCGTTTCACGAAGAGCACGGAAGAGAAGATGGAGAGGTACCCGATCTTACATAAGTACGGCGCAGTCACCCTCATCATCCTCCCCATGCTCCCGGTGATCGGCCTCTACTCCAGCGTCGTCATCGGATGGCTTCTGCGCTGGAACAAGTTTCAGTCGATCTTCTTCGTCACGCTGGGATGGGTCCTTGTCACCGGCTTCCTCCTGCTCGTGGCTCTCGGGTTCGTCCAGCTGATATTTTGACGCGTATGGTGAAGACCTCCCGGAGAGGCACAGGTCTCATCCCCCGGGCGGGGCACAGGTACCGGGGATGCCGTGCGGCAGGTTGATTTATATACTCTCTCTCCCATCACGCCGCGGCGTGGGAGCCCCGACCTCGTGTCTCCTTTCACCACACCACTTCCAGGCGGATCGTCCCTTTTGAGTACGGTCTACAGGATATGCGCATGCACCCGGTGCAGCCGGTATCCGTTGAACAACAACCGCACCGTTCACCGGAGCCTGCACGGGACCGCGGTCCATGCACTGGGCTCTCCCCCTGCAGGGAGGGCCGGCAACAGTCGAATGAGGTGAAATGGATGAATACCGTAGCACTCAGGGCGATGGCCGCCTTCATCGCCATCGTCGCCATTGTTGCAGCGGGGGCTGTTTCGGCACAGGTGTTCCCGTCGCCGCATCAGCATGCCGCCGCTGAAAAGAACACTAGCCAGCCGGAGACCGGTCAACAGGGAGGGGGGGATGGCATGTTCCCCGATAAGCAGCCGGTAGAGGGTGACACCACCGGTGGTGTCGTTACGGGCAACAACCGTTTTGCCTGCGACCTCTACCGGCACCTCGCGAACGACTCAGGGGCGGATAACCTCTTCCTCTCGCCCTACAGCATCTCCTCGGCCCTCGCGATCACCTGCGAGGGCGCCCGCGGCACGACCGCCGACGAGATCCAGGCGGTTCTCCATCTCCCGGCGAACGCTACCCTCCGGCGAGAGGAGTTTGCCCGGATCGACGCTGCCCTGAAGAGCGGGGACGCCAACTGCACGCTGCAGACGGCGAACGCACTCTGGGCGGAGAAGGCGTATCCCTTCCTCCCGGAGTACATCGCTCTCGCGGAGCGCTGGTATTCGACGAACCTTGACTTCGTGGGTGCCCCCGATGCTTCCCGGCAGACGATCAACCGGTGGGTCGAAGAGCGGACCGGAGGGAAGATCCGCGACCTCCTGCCGCCCGGTGCGGTCGACCCGCTGACCCGGCTCGTCGTCACGAACGCGATCTTCTTCAAGGGTGCCTGGGCGGACCCGTTCGATGCGAACAAGACGCGGGAAGAGGAGTTCCGGGTTGCAGAGAACGAGACCGTGACGGTCCCGATGATGCAGCGGACCGGCGAGGACGCTGTCTACCCGTATGCAGAGACCGCGACCCTCCAGGTGCTTGAGTTCGACGTCTATCTCCCGAAGTTCACGCTTGAGGGCGAGTACTACCTCCGCCCGACGCTTGCGGCGATGGGGATGCCGGCGGCGTTCTCCCCCGGTGCCGACCTCTCGGGGATGGGCGGCACAAAGGCCCTCGTCATCAGCGACGTCGTCCATAAGGCGTTTGTGGACGTGAACGAGGAGGGCACCGAGGCCGCGGCCGCGACCGGGGTCTTCTTGGAACCGGGCGCTGCACCCCCGGATGAGGGCATCCCCGTATTCAGGGCCGACCATCCGTTCGTCTTCCTCATCCTGGACAACGATACCGGGAACATCCTCTTTATGGGACGGGTTGTACGGCCGGTAACGGCCTGACCCTCCCCCTCCTTCTCCGGAAGCGGGGAGCCCGTGCTACGGGGCGTTCCGCACCCGGATATTGTGACCGGGGCAGTCATGTACAGGTGCCCCACGTCCGCGGCGCTGGAGCGTTGATGCCGTGGATACGCTCACGATTGTCAGGACCGGATGCGCAGAGCCTGAATCCAAAAGAGGCTCCTCCGGGTAGATGCCCGGTCCCCGGGATCAGGGGAGAATGGCAAACGCTATAACGTTCCCCCGTGCATGAAACCTAGGGGAAGGAGGTGCTATTTTTCTTGGATGGTTAAAGAAACGTGGCGGCATGAGGAAGATGCAGGATTGTCAGCGAAAATGCAGAGAAAGCGGCTTTGAGGCGAGAGATTTTATCAACACAACGGGACAGGAATACATTTGTTTATACCGGGCCGGTGGAGGCGATAAAGTCATTAAACTTGAGGATCTGGTATGGGCGGATCAATGGATGATACATTATGACCTCGAAGTGCCCCACCACCGACACTGGACCAGGCTGAAAAAATAGATCCTGAAACAGAAGATTTTTTTACTGTCTGTGCTACTAGTTAGTAGTGGACCATTGCACCTCATAGTTCACACCCCTTCGCGTGCTCCGCGGCAACGCGCGAGGCCGTGTCAGCATCTACATGC
>JAGVUK010000159.1:0-2515 GCA_019136335.1 Methanomicrobiales archaeon | reverse complement strand
GGACCCACAAGATAAGGTGAAACGGCCCGGTAGTATTTCTGATAGCAGCACTACCTGGTGTAACTGCAAAAAGGAGGAATGTTAATGTCCGGAAAGGAACTGCCGAAACTTCCTGAAGGGTTCGAAGAATACCTGGACAAACCATATGGTGGCCTGTTCGGAAACACGGTGCTCGCTCAGGTCGTTGAGGAGATCATCGCCGATCCGACGATGGACTACAGGCCCGGATACCTTGAGGAGATGACGGGCAAAAAGCCCCCCAGCATCAGAGAGGCACTCAGGGTGCTCGTCAAACTCGGGCTGATCGAAAACATATCAAGCGACGTACAACATCCGGTCTATCGGGTCATCGTCGAGTCGAAGAAGTTCATTGCGCTCTCTCTGCTGGCATATGCCGTAATCGATGATCGGGACGGGACGGACTGCATGAATACAGCAATCCTGGACTACTATAACCAATCGCTCAGAGCAAAGGTAGAGCCGCTTGCAGTCGCGACGAACTATGCCGGCGAATGGACAATTGGAGAAGAATACTCCGAACAGGATGCAGGTTCGGGGTACGTAACCTTTGCAGCGGGGGCGTGACGATGGGGGAGGAGAAGAAGGAGAAGGATGGAGCAACCGTCATCGATCTCAGGGAGCTCTATAAATTTGAGCCGGGGGAACTGCAACCGGATATCACACACAGTTCCTACTCAAACCTTGCATACGTTCAGGTAACGCACAGAGATGTCTTCATAGACTTTCTGGAGATGCCCGGGATCCGCCGGGACAACAAGATGCGCGTAAACGGAACGCGCGTCTATATGTCGCACGCCGCCGCGCAGAAACTCGCTGAAGCATTGAGCGGGGTTCTTGAGATGGTGCACAGAGAGGAAGGCATGGAGAAGTATGTGCCCGAGAGCCTGAAGGAGACAACGCTTTCAACAAAAATTAAGCGGAAGCAGGAAGATAGGACCATATAGTTGCCGTACGCCATCGACTGAGTTTCCCCTGCAGGTGCGCAGGCGGCGAGCCTCATGGGAGTTGCCCAGGGAGCATCGCAACCTTCTACATAGCATCAGCTGCACTCACCGCAAATTCCGCTTCGGCCGCAGATATTACACCTACGGCGTCGTAGACCGGACTATGTCGTTTGTGGCGCATCCGGTCGAAGATACTGCAGTTCCTTTTGCAAATGATCCGTAGATGAGGATGCACTCGATATTCTGCAGGGAAGAGAGGTTCTCCTGGATAATCCATGCAACCCCTTCGGTCTTAAGCACCGGTTGCTGGAGGTCGTTGTAGAGGAAGAAATCATGGTTGCCCGTGAAATACTGCTGATTCTCCCGCCTTCTCCCGATGAGAAGCCCAAAGAATTCCAGGGGTGCAGGGCCGACACGATCCGGGGCAGTCGGGGAGCGGGTCGTGGACAGGATCGGGGATCGCGGTCGGACGTGGACGGGCGGGAAACCGATGACCGTGGAAACGCTCCATCACCTCACTGTTCCCCCGGCATTGAGCACATTTGAGCGGGCCGGGAGCTACCCGGCGGTTCACGCTGCCTCGACACCTGCGAGGTCGTAGACGGAGAACCCCTCCCCCGCGGAGCCGGTCGTTCTCCTCGACACCGCTCGCGATAAGGCAGGAGCGCTCGTGGGGGTGGTGGTCGGCGCGGATGCGCTCCGCTTTCTGCGAGATGATAGGTACGTCCGGTCTCGCGAACGGTACTGCCCGATCACGATCAGTACCGGGCTTCGTCCCCCGGTACGGGATCAGGGGGGCACGCTACGGCATGGGACAACCTCAGGGTTCCGGGCCACCTTTAACCTGTGAAGGTGAAAGGGGCGGCCCCGGCCGATAGGTGCGGGCCCGGGGTCAGCCCGCAACGTATCAGAACGTCCGGGTTGTTGAGGTAGACAGGGGCCTGTAGGACCCGTCAATAATGTTGGTACCGTCTATTCTCTTCATAACCTATCCAGGCTTTTCTCTTTCCTGCCTGTTCGTTTCACCTGCGGGTCTCTGCAGTCACCAGAAAATTCCCGTATATCTCTCATCGCATCGGGCAGCCAACACCGGGAGAGCACACCACGCCCGGGCGGCTTGGTCAGAAGAAATAGACATCAGTATAAGGAAGAAAATGAAAGTCTCTCTGAAGACGATGAAAGAGGAGACCCGGACGCCTGACCTGCCCGAACATGGACAAGAAGACGTAAAGACGGGATTTTTCACCCTCAGTCCGCGAGCATTCAGGATCACCCGGGCCACCGACGCGTTCTCCGGCATGCTCGGCTACCCGCCGGAAGAACTCGCGTCCCTCACCCTCGCCGACATATGGCCGGACGAGACGGAGCGGGAGCGGTTTGTCCGGTCGATCGACGGGCAGAAGGCGATCGCAGACTATCCCGCCGACCTGGTCCACCGCGGCGGTGCGTGCCTGCCCGTGACGATTGCCGCAGCCTCCTTCCCGGACACGGATATCACCTGCATCGTCTCTTCCCGCCGCCCCGGTACCCAGGAGTCCCGAAAACCGGAG
>JAGVUK010000156.1 GCA_019136335.1 Methanomicrobiales archaeon | reverse complement strand
ACCCCGCTGGGCGATCCCGGTCGGTGTCCTCGCGTTCTCGCTCCTCGTCGGCCTCTGCCGGAGATACCTCCGCGCACCGACCGTGATCCACGGCGGGTTCACGGAGTCGCTCAAGGGAGGCGGGGAGAAACCCGACTACAGGACCTTCCCCGGCGCCTTCCTCTCGTCGCTCTTCTCGCTCCTCTCCGGGGCAAGCGTCGGCCCCGAAGGGGTCATCACCGTCCTCATCGGTTACATATCGTCTTACACCCGGGATCGGCTGAAGATCGGCTCCCCGGACGCCGCACTCGGGTTTGACGTCGCGGCCCTTGCCTCAGCCTTCAACGGCATCATCGGCAACGTCCTCTTCACGGGGATATTCGCCACCGAGTTCCAGGTCGGCGGGAGCAGGAACGCCCTGAAATTCCTCACCTGGAACCTGCTCGCCGGCACCATCGGCTACCTCTTCTACCTGTTCCTCGGGCTCCCCTCGTTCGCCCGGAGCATCCCGTTTGAGCCGATCGGTGAACTGAACCTCGCCTACATCCTCTACGCGGTCGCCCTCGGCATCCTCGGGGCGCTGCTCGCGGTCTTTATGGGGCTCTCCATGCAGGCCACTGGATCGGTCATGGAGAGGGTGTTTGGGGATGCGGTCATCCTCAGGGTCCTCGCCGCGGGGGTGGTCATCGCGTGCATCGGCTACTTCATCCCGGAGTTGCTCTTCTCCGGGGAGGGGCAGATCCGCGGGATCCTCGCCGACCCAGCCCGGTTCGGGGTTGGGATGCTTCTTTTCATGGCAATCCTGAAGATCCTCCTGCTTGCGCTCTCGTTTAAGAGCGGGTATCTCGGCGGCCCGATCTTTCCCGTCATCTTCTCGTCCACGCTTGTAGGGCTCGCCCTGAACCTGCTCTTTCCGGGCATACCGGTCTCTATCTTCGTGCTCTGCATCGAGGTCGCCGCCATCGCCCTGGCGCTCGGGGCACCCCTGACCGCCATCCTTCTCGTCGTGGTCGTGGGCACGGCCGACCAGAACATGATCGTACTCCTCGTGATCTCCGCCGTCACCGCCATGCTGCTTGGTGCCGCCGCAAAAGAGAGGAGGGGCACCTGATTTATATGCCCGGGAGTTGATGACGCCGACAGTCCGCCCCGGCATGGCCGGTGTGCGGCGTGAGAACGAGAGGTTGGAAAGATGCTGTTTATGAATATCTTTACCTGGGAGCCCGGAAAGACGGGCGAGGTCATGGAAGCGCGGGCCGCCGAGAAGATCCCGGACGGCGCGAAGTTGATCAACGAGTGGGTCGATCTCGCCGGCAACGCGGTCTTCCGCTTGATCGAGATAGACGACCCGGCGGCCCTCCTGATGCTCAGCCACCCCTGGGACGACCTCGGCTACAAAGAGATGCACCCGGTGATGGAAGCTAAAGAGGCGCTGAGACTGCTCAAGAGATAGGGGTCGTTACACCCCCTCCTGCAGTTGTCCCGGCCTGACCGGGACCACGTAGGGTGCCGGGAGGTCCCGCTTCACCACCGCCTCGATCCCGTAAACGCTTCCAAGCATCTCCGGGGTGAGGACCTCCTCCGGCGTCCCGTGGCCGTAGATCGATCCTTTTGCGAGAACCAGGAGGCGGCGGCAGTAGGTGGCCGCGAGGTTGAGGTCGTGGAGCGCGATGACGACCGCAAGCCCCCTCTCCTCGGCAAGCCCGCTGAGGACCTCCATGACCGCCATCTGGTGGCGGACGTCCAGGTTGCTCGTCGGCTCATCCAGGAGGACCACCCCGGTCTCCTGGACGAGCGCCCGGGCGATCATCACTCGCTGGCGCTCCCCGCCGGAGAGCTCGCCGACCTTCCGGAACGCGAGCCCCCCGAGATCCAGGAGGTCGAGGGCCTCGACCACCTTCTCCTCATCGGCGGGGCTCACCGTCCAGTTCAGGTAGGGCCGCCGCCCCATCAGGACCGTCTCAAAGACCGTCGACGCGGTCCGGTTCCCGGTCGACTGCGGGACGTAGGCCATCGCCCGGGCAACCTCGCGGCGGTGCATCCCCCGGAGATCCTGCCCGTGAAGCAGCACCCTGCCGCATTTTGGGGCGAGCATGCCGTCGACGCACCTAATAAGCGTCGTCTTCCCGCACCCGTTCGGCCCGACGAGCCCGAGAACCTCCCCCGCATCCACCGGGAACGAGATGCGGGAGAGGATCTCCCGGTCCCGGTAGGCGAACGAGAGGTCTTCGACCGAGAGCAGCGCCATCAGGCATTCCTCCGGTGCATGAAGAGGTAGATGAAGAACGGCACCCCGAGGAACGCGGTCACGATCCCGACCGGCAGGACCTGCGGCGCAAGGATGCTCCTCCCGACGCTGTCGGCGGCAAGGAGGAGGACGGCCCCCACGAGCCCCGACGCCGGGATGAGGGTCCGGTAGTCGCTGCCGATGGCCATCCGGGTGATGTGCGGGGCCACGAGCCCGACAAAGCCGATGGTGCCGGTGAAACAGATGATCACTGCGGTGAGCAGGGAGGCGACCATCATGAAGACCATCATCGACCGCTCCACGGGCACCCCGAGGCCGGCCGCCACCTCGTCACCCTCGGCGAGGGCGTTGAGGTCCCAGGCCCGGTAGACGAGGTAGGGGATGGTGCAGGCGAGGACGAGGGTCACGATCCCGAGTTTCGGCCAGGTGGATTTGCCCACCGATCCGAACATCCAGAAGACCACCGCCTGGAGTTCTTCGGCGGTCCCGACGTACTGGAGGAGCGATGTCACTGCAGAGAAGAGGTACATGAGGGCAATACCGGCAAGGATCATCGTCTCAGAACTGACGCCCCGGTAGCGGGCCATGCCGTAGATGGCAACCGATGCAAGCAGGGCGAAGAGGAAGGCGTTTGCGATGATGAGGTACTCCCCACCGACGAACCCGGCGCCGAGGACGATGGCGACCGATGCCCCGGTGGCGGCGGCCGAGGAGATCCCGAGGGTGAAGGGGCTTGCGAGCGGGTTTCGGAGGATCCCCTGCATCACCGCTCCCGCCACCGCAAGCCCGAACCCTGCCGCGACCGCGAAGAGGACCCGGTGGAGCCGGTAGTCCCAGACGATGACGTCAGCCATCTCGGGGGCGGTGAAGGTCCCGGGGAAGAGGCCGGCGAGGATGGCGAGGTAGGACTCGCCCACGGTGAACCCCGCCGACCCGAGGGTGACCGCGACCCCTATGAGAATGACGAGCAGGACAAGGAGCCCGCCGATGAAGGCCGCCCGGGTCTTCCTGATCCGGGAGTAGCCTTCACGCAGGGCGACGATCTCTTCCATGGGTACCTTCCCGGTCAGGGGTAGACGAACGCGCCCTCAGACGCGAGGTTGAAGTCAAGCCCCTGGAACTCGGTGAGGTAGCGCTGGTGGATGGCGTTCGGGTCGAGGCCGGCGAACCGCT
This sequence comes from Methanomicrobiales archaeon, assembly GCA_019136335.1. Classification (GTDB taxonomy): domain Archaea; phylum Halobacteriota; class Methanomicrobia; order Methanomicrobiales; family Methanoculleaceae; genus Methanoculleus. Next base: position 26,646 of record JAGVUK010000156.1, on the reverse strand, counting down.
CCGGGTAGAACCACTTCGCGAGGTAGGCCGTCCCGATGAAGTGCTGGGCGCCGCCAAGGATATCCGAGTGGACGACGTGGACCCGGTCGTCCGCTACCGCGGCGAGCCGTGTCCACCCGGGCCGCTTGAGGATGGCCGACCTGGTCGCCTCGAGCGCCGCGATGTCGTGTCCCGCATACCCGCCGGCCGCCAGCTTCTGGCCGGTGAGTTTGACCACGACCTCAGGGTTGCTGACGATGACCGCCTCGGGGTCGACCTCGGGATATTCGGCGGATTCACCGGCGAAGGGGTTGTATCCCCCGGCGATCTCCAGCTTCTCGTTGTAGCCTGAACCGGATGCAAAGGTCTTGTAATCGGTCCAGTACTCGAAGTAGACCCGGGTCTTCCCGTCTTCAGGGACGTCGGCCGTGCCGGCTCTGATCCCGTCCATGACCGATTCGTAGAAGCCGACGAACTCATCGCCGCGGTCTTCGCACCCGGTCGCCGCCGCGATCGCGCGGATCTCCCCGGGATACGTGGCGGGTTTGAAGCAGTCGAACCGGAAGACCCGGGTGCCGGGGCTGCTCGCCTCCAGTTTCTGCTGGATCTCGTCGCAGGCCGCGGTGCTGATCGTCGCGTAGAGGAAGACCGCGTCCGGCCTGAGGGTGAGGACCCGTTCCATGTCCGGGGACCAGATCGAACCGACGTTCGCCTTCTCCTGGAACCCGGGGAAGAAGGCGCTCTTTGCGTGGCTGTACTTGTCGACGGCGACGACCTTCTCCATATCGAACCCGAGCGACCGGAGCGTCTCCAGGGACTCGCCGGTGAAGGTCACCACCCGGCGCAGGGGGCGGGACAGGGTCAGGGTCTGCCCTGAGGAGTCGGTGACCTCGAGGGGGCGTCCGTCCCAGCGGGCGAGGACCCATGTGGCATCCTGGATATCGGTCCGGGTGAGGTCTCCTTCGCCGACGAGGTAGGTGAGGACCGCGGCCGTGTACTCAGGCTGGTCGAGGACCCCGTTACCGTCAGCGTCGCCGGGGATGCCGGCGGCAGAGGCCGTTGCCGCGATGAGGAGGAGCGCGACGGCGAGGAGGAGGTGGCGGTTCATCGCCGACCACCCCGGTATGCCGCAAGGAGGATGCCGGCAACCGCCGCGAGGACTGCAAACGGCGACCCGGCCTCCCGGACGGCCGGGTCCGCTCCGCCGCTCGCCGCCGCCGTCTCGATGCCATCAACAGCGACGTGCGACGCGGCGACGGCGCCGTCCGTTCCGCCGATGAAGTCTTCCCACCGGCCGGTGATATCCCCGCTCCCGGAGGCGGGGGCCCGGACCGAGTAGGTGATCCGGGTATCGTTCATCACCGCAAACGCGATCTTCTGTTCCCGGACGAGGACCCGGTCGTCCGGGAGGTCGGTCCCCGCGAAGGCGTAGCCGGCCGGCAGGGTCTCGACCACCCCGCCGAGGGCCATGCCCTCGATCGAGAGCGAGACGGTGAAGGTTTCGCCCGCCCCGGGTTCGGCGGTGGAGAGCGCCCGGGTGACCGCGGTCCCGGATGCGGCGACCGGGACAACCATGATCAGCAGGGCGATGCAGAGGAGGCGGTTTGCCGGGAGGGGTATCATCCGTTTTCTGTTATCGATTTTGTGATATGAATGTTTCTGATTGTGCTAACAAGTCTGCAGGTTTGGCGCTCGGGGGTATATCGGGATGATAGCGGGCTCCGGGCGGGGAGACCCATCCCGGTCTCACCGGTGTGAGACGGAGCGGCACCGGAGCCCGGGGAGATATAGCCCCGTGCGCAGGAGGATGCCGGCTACCACCGGTTCAAACCGGTGGCCCATCCCCGGCCTCGCTTCGTGTGTCATGGGAGGACCGTGCACCGGTCCACTCGAATGCGTGCGAAGGGTGCCTGTTGATCCCGGAGGTTCCCCAAACGCAAGCCTTCCTCGCACCGGTCGACGGGCGCGACCGTTCCGGATTATCCGGGGAGGTGGGGTGAAATCAGAACCCTTATCCCTCTCGTTAGAGATGTTAGATTGTATGGGAAGGCCGTTTCTGATTATAACGCTCCTCGTGGCCGCGATACTCGTTACTGGATGCACAGCAGCACCCCGCTCATCGTACAACTACGAAGTACACCCCACGACCGCGGCGGCGCCGCCTGCACTGATCACCGACTACCGTGACCCCCTGCCCCCCGAAGAAGACGATGGTTCACTGCCCCTCGGGGAGATCGTGATGTTCCGGGACGCAAACGAGGAGAACGAGATATCTCTGAAGGTTGTCTCATCCACCGACCGCGGCGGGTACGAGCCTGCGGGGGAGCCTATCAGAATCACTGCGCCCCAGGGATGGCGCTACCTCTTCGTTCACGTTGTGGTCACTCACCGCGGACACCGGGGAGACGGCTACCAGACCACCATCTATGCGCCGCCGGCACAACAGTTCAGCCTGGTAGGCAACGGCAGAACCTACTATCCGGTACCCGCCGAGGCGGACCACCTGACGAATATCGGGGAGGTTTATCGCGGGAACGTGTGGGTGGACCGGAACGGAAAGTATGAGGGATATATTGTATATCAGGTGCCGGAGTCCGTAGTTGATTCGTGTGCGGTCGTCGTCGCTGATATCGTCGGCCTGAAGAACCGGTATGGGCGCGACTACTACAATTTCAGGAAATATGACAGAAATCCGGCCTGGAGGTTATAGATGATGGGAGGTATGGGTATCCCGGATGGGGAGGCGGGCTACACCATACCCTGCAGTCCCATCGCGACGAGCAGCATCGCCGACGCTAACGAGAGCACAACAATCGTCGCCGCCCAGACGGCCAGGAATGCGACGATCGTGAGCGTGCTCGTCTCCCGGTAGGGGACGAGGCCCTCGTTCATCCGCCGGGCCGTGGCCCAGGCATCGTAGACACCCCAGAGCCAGACCGCCACGCCCGGCACAATCAGGAGAAAGAGGCCGAAGAGGCTTCCGAGCAGCACCGCGACACCTTTTGTGAACTGCCCGTTGTAGGCCTGTCCGAGGCCGTTGAAGACGAGCGAGAGCCCTGCGGCTATTGCCGGGTTCTTCCTCTTCTCCCGGCGCGAGACCTCGGCAGCCGCAAGGGCCGCCCTGATCGAGACCGGTTCCGCCGTTCCATCACGCATGATCGTCAGGTACGCTGGACGGGGCTATCAGCGTTTCGCGGGCTCACGGGTTCCCGGCACCCGATCGCCACCTGCTATATACGGGGAGGGACTGTATACCCGGTGATGCCGGATTCTGGGTCCGGCCTCCTGGTGACCGTCTGGACCGTCATCGCGATGCTCGCGGTGGGGTGGATCTTTTACAGGCTGGGGTGGCTGAGGTGAGGGGTGGACCCTTCATCCTTCAGCGGACCCGCCGGGAGCAGCGTTACGGGTCAAAAACCTTCTCGATCCGGATACGCCGCCCGATCTTCGCCTCGTACCACTCCTGCTGCTTTACGGCCTGCTTGATGCTCCGGATCCGGTGCCGGACCCGCGTCCCGGTCTCCGCATCGATCAGTACCAGCTTCGGCATCTCAACCACCTATCCGTGCATGGTATTGGACTGTCGTGGTCAGGAAGGTTTGCTTTCGTGCCGGTGTCGTGCCGGTGTCCTGCCGGGGCTGCACGGGCCCTTTATCGGGGTGCTCGCGGGACGCCGTGTGAGTTCAGGCCGACTCTGGATCCCCACGATAAGGGCACATCTCTCCCGCCCGATCTTTCCTCTCGGGTTCATCGAAGGGAACGCCTAAGATGGGATCCGTGAAGGCAGTTTTTTGGAACCGGTGGAAAAATTTATCGTCTGGCGCGCCTTCTCCCCCTCCGGGTGAGCTATCATGCCGGAATCTGTTTATTGTAAATACTGCGGGCGAGAGTTTTCGCCGGAGCGGGGAGCCACAGGCGGAAACGCACTGTTCTGCAGCGCCGAGTGCCTGATGGCAGCAGGGAAGCAGGACGCCGGCGAGAGGGGGCACCAACCGGAGAAACTCCTGGTCTCCGGTCGGTCACCCTGGAGCAGGTAGCCCTGCCGGACGTTCGGCACCTCTCCGTGGGGTTGTGCGTAGCGGTGCAAAGACATTCACCGCCGAGGAGTGGAGACTCCGGCACGCCCGCCGGGAGTGCCCGGGAAGGTCTCCTCTCCCTGATTGAACTCCACATCAACACTGTCTCCTGCGAGGTGAACCGGGCGATGCGGGTGATCGCCGTCCTCTCGGCCCTGGTGCTGATCCCGATGCTGGTCGGGCATATGCCCGGGATGACGACCCCCGGCATCCCGTTCACCCCTACCTCCGGTGGGTGACCGTCTGGACCGTCATCGCGCTGCTCGCGGTGGGGTGGGTCTATTACGGGCCGTTTGCCCCGGGGGGCAGCCCAAAAAAAGTTTGACGGGGTTGTTCGTGCAGGCTGCCCGGTGCTTCGAGGTCACGCGTAGGGTCTGCCCCCTTGGGGGGCCGGTGTAGATCCCCGCGGGGCGGAAGGAGATCCCTGCGGGGTGGGAGAAGATCCCTGTGTGACGCTGGTAAACGACTGCGTTGCAGGGTCATACCGCAGCAGCATGCCGGTGCTTATGATGTAACCGTAGATTGTACCGTCGGCGGTCCGGATTAAGAGCATGTCCGGATAATCCGGGTGGTAGAAGAACATCAGCCCCTGTGTCTGATCCAGGGCGAATAACATCCCTGATCCGGACGGGTCCGGTGACTGCGGCTGGGCCGGGTACGCCGCGGGTGACTGCGGTTGGGGAGGGTAAGCCCCGGGTGACTGCGGCTGGGTAGGGTAAGCCCCGGGTGACTGCGGCTGGGTAGGGTAAGCCCCGGGTGACTGCGGCTGGGTAGGGTAAGCCCCGGGTGACTGCGGTTGGGTAGGGTAAGCCCCGGGTGACTGCGGTTGGGTAGGGTAAGCCCCGGGTGACTGCGGCTGGGTCGGAGTAGATCCCTGTGTGACGGCGGTAAACGATTGGGTCGCAGGGTCATACCGCAGCAGCATGCCGGTGCTTATGATATAACCGTAGATTGTACCGTCAGCGGTCCGGATTAAGAGTATGTCCGGATAATCCGGATGGTAGAAGAACATCAGTCCCTGCGTTTGATCCAGGGCGAATAACATCCCTGAGCCCGATGGGTCCTGCTGCCACTGGAGGCCGTTCAACAGTTCCGGTGTGATCACAGGAATTCCGCCCGAGTACGGCGATTGCGGCTGTGTGGGGTAGGCCCCGGGCGACTGCGGTTGTGTGGGGTAGGCCCCGGGCGACTGCGGTTGTGTTGGGAAGAGTCCAAGCGACAGGGCTTGCGTCAGGTCCGATATCTGGCTGCTTTCGTTGGTACCGGGCCCTGCAGCTGATGCGGTAGCGATGGAAGCGACGAATAGAAGGCTGACAAGGATTACAAATTCGTATCTCAACATCCTCACGTCTGTTCACCTCTCGTTCTTCTCCTGAACCGGAGGAGGTGTCTGCATGAGGGAAAGCAGAATGTCCCCTTGTTCACCCACGGGGGAACCGATGTTGTGTGATGGTTTTTCGTGTACTACTGGAGCATGATGCCTTATTTTGGTGTTCTGCAGAAGCAGTGGATAGTGATGGATACCTCATGTGGCATCGAGCGCCCTCATACAGCCCCGGGGGGTGGGCCACATGGTACTTATACCTTCCTCTCCGGGGGCAGGGTGTCAGGTATACGCTCGGGGCAAGCAGGAAAACCAGTTATGTCCGCTCTAGCCTGCAGGAGATCAGTTCCGGGGGACAGGACGCCGCCAGCGGATCTCAACCATGGATGGTGCGACAGGATACGAACAAAAAGAATGACGCCGCCAACAGGACTCGAACCTGTGACATGCTGGTTAACAGCCAGCCACTCTACCAACTGAGTTATGGCGGCACCCGAATAAGTGCTCTATAATGTCTCGTCTGAACCTTATTAAAGATTACGGGAATTCTCCTCCTGGATGGTCACGAGCAGACCGATCAGTTCGTCGATCTCGCCCTCAAGGCCGGAAAGAAGGTCGGCCGCGAGCGCCGTCGCCACCGCGCCCGCCGGCGAGGCGCGGATATACCCTTCCTGCTCGAGGATCCGCAGCGAGTAGCGGACCCGGTGGTAGGGGAGGTCGAGGACCTCGGAGAGTTTCATGATGCCGATGGGCTGGTGCTCCACGACCGCCCGGATCACCTCAAGGTGCCTTGAGACGAGTTCGATCTCGGATTTCAACTTCTTCAGCATATCCGCCTGTCGAGATACCATAGGTTCATGCCCGTTACGGCTGTTCGTGCAGCCAGGCCTTCGTCTGATAATACCGCTTCCGGAACGATATGGAGAAGACCGCCCCGACGGCGAGGAGGATGACCCCGATCACAAGACCGAGGGTCCCCTCAGGTGCAAACCGGAGGAGGACAAAGACAGCCATGGCGAAACAGAGGATGATGATGTTCAGCATGACCGCCAGTACGACGAACCTGCCCTTGAAGACCTGTTTGGTTGCCTCATCCATTATTCATACTTGAACGCGGTGGTAAAAGTACTTGTGGTTTCAACAAAAGAGTTGGTAGAATGAATGGACTGGATTCTGCTATCCGGGATGCCGGGGCAGCAGCATACGCGGCGTACGGCTCGTCGGCGGATGCCAACGTGCGCTACCTGACCCGGTTCCGCACCACCGACCCCGTGCTCTACGTGGCAAAGCCCGGCGAGCGGGGGATGGTCGTCGTCTCGCAGATGGAGCACGAGCGGGCGGTCCGGGAATCGGTTGCGGCGGTCGTCACCCGCGCCGACGCCGGCTACCTCGAGCACATCAAAGCCGGAGAGACGCGCTGGCGGGCGACCGCCCACGTGATCGCGGACCTCGCCGGCGGCCCCCTCCTCGTCCCGGCGACCTTCCCGCTCGCCCTCGCCCGGGAACTCGAGACGTTCCAGCCGGTCGTCCTCGACGCCGCCGGCGCGGTCGAGGGGATGCGGGCGGTCAAGACGCCGGAGGAGATCGAGCGTATCCGCTCCATCCAGCGGGTCACCGAGGCCGCGATGGACCGGGGGATCGCGCTCATCCGCTCCTCTGCGCCCAGGGCCGGCGTCCTCTACCGGGACGGCGCCCCCCTCACCGCCGAAGCCGTCCGCACGGCGATGCACACCCTCCTCCTCGCCCACAGCTGCCGGGGCGTCGACACCATCGTCTCCTGCGGCCCCGACACCGCCCTCCCGCACCATGCCGGGGAAGGTCCGCTCCTTGCGGACGAACCGATCGTCATCGACATCTACCCCCAGGACGAACTCTCCGGCTACCACGCCGACATGACCCGGACGGTCGTGAAGGGCGAGCCCTCGCCCGCGATCCGCGAGATGTACGACGCCGTCAGGGACGCGAAATCCCTCGGCGCGTCATTGGTCCGGGCCGGGGCCGTCGGCGCCGACCTCTACCACGCGGTGGTCGAGTTCTTCCGCGACCGCGGCTACGAGAGCAACATGCGCGGGTTCACCCACAGCCTCGGCCACGGCGTCGGTCTCGAGGTGCACGAGGAACCGTCGCTCGGACCCCTGGGCGGGGCGCTCACCGCCGGGAACGTCGTCACCATCGAGCCGGGCCTCTACTACCCCGGGACCGGCGGCGTCCGCCTGGAGGATATGGGCGCGGTGACAGAGACCGGGTTTGACCGGTTCACCCAATACGAAGAGGAACTAACCATATGATCATGGATGATGTTGTCTACGACGCCTACCGCGAAGCCGGAGCGCTGGCACGACGGGTGCTCCGCCGGGGCGCGGGGCTCGTGAAGGAGGGGGCTGGCCTCCTTGAGATGGTTGAAGCGACGGAAGCCATGGTGACGGAGGAGGGGGCGCTCCTTGCCTTCCCCCTCAACGTCTCGTTCAACGAGGCCGCGGCCCACGACACCGCGATGCCCGGCGACGAGCGGACGTTTGCCCGGGGCGACCTCGTCAAGGTCGACCTCGGTGTCCAGATCGACGGCTATATCGCCGACACCGCGATGACCGTCGACCTTGGCGACCACGCGCCCCTCGTCGAGGCGTCCCGCGCAGCCCTTGAGGCGGCGATCGCCGCTGTCCGCCCGGGGGTCACCGCCGGGGAACTCGGGGCGGCCATCCAGGCGGCGATCGAGGAGCGCGGCTATAAACCGGTGGCAAACCTCACCGGGCACGGCCTCGACCGCTACAACCTCCACGGGAAACCCACCATCCCGAACGTCGCGATGAGCGGCGGGGCCGTCATCGAGGAGGGCATGGTCTTTGCCATCGAGCCCTTTGCCACCACGGGGTCGGGGAAGGTCGTTGAAGCGGCGCGCGTGGAGATCTACCGGCAGGTCGCGGCCCGGCCCGCCCGCCTCCCCTCGGCAAAAAGGGTCCTCGAGACGGCGCGGCCGCGGCGCGGGCTCCCCTTCGCCCGCCGCTGGGTCCCGGGCGACAAAGTCGAGATCGGGCTCGCGACGCTCGTGCGGACCGGGATCCTCCACCCCTTCCCGGTGCTGCACGATGTCCCCGGCTCCTTCGTCTCGCAGGCAGAGCATACCCTGATCGTCACGGCCGACGGCTGCGAGGTCACCACCCGGTGAGTTACGCTTATTGATGTCGCGCGCCTATATGTCTGCTCATAGACATGACCATCGAAACGGGTACGCGTGATGTCCTCGCCGTCGTGGAACTCCTCCTCACCGCGGAGATATTCAACCGGAACGAGGCTCTCGACATCAACGACCTCCACCCGCGTTGCCGGGAGTTCTTCGGGGCCGGGAGCGGCGGGAGCACCGAGGTGAAGCGTCCCCTGGTCGTGAGCGAGGGGGCGATCAAAAAGACGCTCGGCATCCCGGATGCCGTCTGCCAGGCCGTCCGCCAAAACCCGTTCGTCGGTTACGACGAGTTCGGGCAGCGCCTGAGCCTCCCCTCGCTCGACGTAGCGGCAGGATGGTTCCTCAAAAAGGGCGGGACCACGAGGGTCGGGGAGAACCCCGTCCTTGCCTACTTTTTTGAAGGGAAGGACGGTATCACCGTCCGTTACCGGGATATCCGGGCAAAGAACCCCCGGTTTGAGGACACGAAGGAGTACATGGAGGCGAAGGTCTCCCGGCTCATCGCCGGGAGCGAGGAGATGCGGGAAGCGCGCGACCTGCTCATCATCAGCGCCCCGGACGAGGTCGAGTCCACGCTCGAAAAACTGGTCTGCACCCCGCGGCAGGAGGAGATCATCAGAAAGATCGCTGTCGCCCTCGAGCACCGGGACTTCTTAAAGGAGCACGGCATCTACGAGTTCGGCCGGCTCCTCTTCGTCGGCCCGCCCGGCACCGGGAAGACGTCGCTTGCCCTTGCCATGTCGCGGGAGCTCCACATGCCGGTGCTCGAGGTCCGTCTCGCGATGGTCACCTCCCAGTACCTGGGCGAGACCTCAAAGAACATCGACCGCATCTTTGACCTCGCAAAGAAACTCTCTCCCTGTATCCTCTTCATCGACGAGTTCGACTTCGTCGCAAAGACCCGGGTCAGCGACGACCACGGCGCGATGAAGCGTGCGGTGAACATGCTCCTGAAAAACATTGACCAGATCAGTTTCGTCAAAAACGGCGTCCTCCTCATCGGGGCGACGAACCATCCCCGTATCCTCGACGAGGCGGCGTGGCGGCGGTTTGACGAGGTGGTGGAGTTCCCGCTCCCCGACCAGGCGATGCGGCAGGCGATCATCGAGAAGGTTGCGGCTACACTCGACTGCGACTGCGACTTCGCGGACCTCGCCGCCCGGACGGAGGGGTTCTCGGGCTCGGACATACGGATGATGATGAAGGAGGCGGTGCTCTCGGCGCTGATGGAAGACCGGCGCCACCTCGGTCCGGCGGATATCGAGCAGGGTCTCCTCAGGGTCGAGGAGCGCAATGTCATCCGCGGCACCGGATACTGATATGCGGATAACGCTGCTTGGGACCGGCGACGCCATCGGAACACCGAAGGTGGGGTGCGACTGCGAGAACTGCCGGGCGATGGCGGCGGCGGGTCGATCAAGGCTCCGGACCTCCCTCCTCGTCGAGACGGGGGGAAAGCACATTCTTATAGAGTCATCGCCGGACCTGCGCCAGCAGCTCCTCCGGGCCTGCTCGCCCCGCATCGATGCGGTCGTATGGTCGCACGGCCACTACGACCACTTCATCGGGTTTGGGGAGTTCTACCGGGTGCAGAGAGTCCCGCCGGCCTACGCGGCGCCCCCGGTGATGGAGTACTGTTCCCGCTACCTCCACTTTCTGCCGTTCGAGAAGCACCCGGTCCCGGTCTACGAGCCGTTCGACCTCTTCGGCGTGACCTTCACGTTCTTTCCCGTGAACCATCCCCCGGTCTACACCTGTGGCCTCCTGATCGAGCACGACGGTGTCACGGTCGCCTATACCTCGGATACGCGGGAGGATATCCCAGAAGAGAGCCGGGACCTCCTCCACGGCACCGATGTCGACCTCCTCTTCGTGGACGCCATCGCTCCCGAGGGCTACAATATCAGCAAGCACATGAACTACGCCGAAGCGGTCAGGTTCGCCCGCGACGTCGGGGCCCGGGACTACCGGTGCGTCCACATGAGCCATATGGTGCCGCCGGGGATGCCGCACGCCGGCTACGATATGGAGACGTTCTGCTGGTGATCATCCGGCTCTTCCCCTGCAGCCCGGGATATGCGACGGGTAGGTCTCGTAGGCGGCAGAAACCCCGCACGAATCGTTAACCTGGACCACGATCATCGGAGCGGTCATGCAGTCGTGGGGGTCCGGGTCCTCCAGGCGGAAGACCATCTGGGTGTAGTTGATACCCCTGTCCTGATAGCATGGTCTCTATCCGGCCCCCGGCGCACCGCTGCGCGCATTCCCTCCGTGTGGAGGGGAGCACCGCAAGCAGGCCTACGATGCCGCCGGGTTTCGGTATCCGCGGAACGTATGCAGGTTTCAGGTCGGGGTGTGTTCCCAAACCCCCGGTATGGCGGTCAGGGTCGGTTTCGACTGGAGTCCGGCCGTCTCACCCATGAATCAAGCCGATCGCTGTAGATCGGGGGGTCTGGCGGGCAGGGGCCGCAATGACAGTTCAGCGCGACGCACAGAAACATTATGGGGAGGAACGTTGACGTCTCCATCGGATATATCACATTTGATAGCCCACAGGAGCCGGAGACTTCGATCGGTTTCGTTTCCCGGCCCCAGATCATACCCGGGGGCTGCCGGAGCGAGATTTTGCCATCAGCGATAGCCCCTGCGACTCCACGGCCTCCCGGGATACGTGAACGAAGGTGAGAAGAACATGAAACAGAAAAATAGGTCTGGATTATGTGCTGCCGCCCTTGTCGGCCTGCTCCTTGTCTGCGCGGCGGTTGCCCCGGTCGGCGCGGAGGGGCAGTTGATGCTGGAAAACGCGAACATTGTCGGGGGCCGACTCCTGATCGACGAGACCACGGGCACCGACTGCTGCTCCGCGTCGGCCGGTAGATACATAGGCCCCTATATCCCGGGGACAACCTACCGGATCGTCGTGTACTGCGAATACAAGGACGGCAACGACGTAATCGGACAAACGGCCCAATTCAGGCTGCAGGGGCCGGACGGCACTGTGGATACCAGATCCATATGGGACTTCCCGATCTTCAACAACAACTGGGAGGGAACGTTGTCGGTGGATTTCACGCCTGAGGGTCCCGGTACATACCACTGGGAGCTCACGTGCAGTGAAGGCGCTCACAGCGCATCGGCGCGCGGAGACCTCGATATTCGGTAGGGATTATCCGGGATGGCGGCAGCTCCTTCCCTCCACCCGTCTTTTCGGACCCCTGCCGCAGGAGCACCGTTCCACCCCTCTCTCCGGTCCTCATCGCCACGGCGATACTCCTGCCGGTGAAGCAGATCCACCGACCGGGACCATCGGGATGCCCTACCCGGAGGTGCTGCCCTTCCTTCCGGCCCTGCCCTTCGCGGTGGTCGCGATGCTGTTTGCCGGGCTGAAGACCGGCACCGGCATAGCGTTCGTCCTCCCGGTCACCCCGGTCCTCCCTGCCGGGGCGTGCTCTTGAGAAAGTCCGGAGCACGACCTACCGCAGCTCCTCGATCTTCCATCCCAGGTAGTCCCTGATGACCAGATACGCAAGCTCCGGCGGGATCGCCCCCCGCTCGGTGACGATCAGGTCGATGTACTCTGCGGGCGTCACGTCGAAGGCCGGGTTCCTGACCCGCACGAACGGAAGTCTCTCCGCCTCCCCCCGGGGCAGCACCTCGCCGGGGTCGCGCTCCTCGATCTCGATCTTCTCGCCGAGGATGGTCCGGGGCGCGAACTTGTAGGTCTCTGCCGCGACGATGACGTTCGTCCTCGCCTCGTCTGCGGCGTGCGCAATCTGGGCGGTCCCGATCTTGTTCACCACCGCACCGTTCACCGCGATCGCGTCGGCGCCGACGATGACCAGGTCGACATCGTTGATGAAGTAGCGGACCGCCGAGTCGATGATGTAGTTTGTCCGGATCCCGGCATCGTTCAACGTCCGGATGGTGATCAGCCCCTGGCCCCGCGGCCGCACCTCCGTCGCGTAGACCTCGATCTCCTTGCCCTGCCGGTGCGCCTCGAGGATGCACCCGAGCGCCGCCTCGGAGTTGCAGTGGGTCAGGAGGACGTCGCCGTCGGAGATATGGCGTGCCCCGATCTCCGCTATCCGCTCGATCGCGTGCTCCGAATGGTCGACGAACTCCGCCGCCCGCGATAAGACCGCGTCCCGTGCGGCCTCTACAGACTCAAACGAGTCGAGAGCCCGCATCACGTACCGCACCGCGTTCGGGAGCGAGACGGCGGTCGGGCGGGTCCCGGTGAGGATGTCGGCCGCCCCCTGCATCTCCCGCTTGAACGTCTCGGGGTCGGAAACGTCCAGATTGCGGGCGTAATCAGCCAGCGCCTCCACTGCCGCCCGGGCGATCCTGCCGGCTCCCCGGATCTCCATATTCTTTATGTCTGCTGCCGTCTCATTCAGTAACATAATCATTCATTCAGACGATCGCCACATAGACTTATTGACGTGAGAACAGATGTCGGTAGCCGTTGTTTTTGATAGTGCGGGCACACTTCTCCGGACTTACCGTGTAGCGCGCGATCTCCTCCACGATGAGATGCTCACCGAGGTCGAGACCACGACCATCACCTTCGGGTCCGAAGCGAGGGTGCTCGTCGTCCTCCACCTCCACTCCCGCGACGTCATCGAGGCGCCACCCGACCAGCTCCTCTCGGCGTTCTTCCTCGAGCGGTCGGTCGGTTTCGGGGTGGCCTGTTCCCGGCGGGTCATCCCCGCCGAAGAGGTCGCAAACCTCCTCTACGCCGACAGACGTGCCCGCGTAGGCGACATGCAGGCCTGTATCCGGCAGGTCTGGAGCTGCTGCAAGAGAGAGTCTATCGTCACCATGAACAGCGGCGTGATCCTGAACATGGATATCCCCGGGATCGAGTTCACGGTGACGACCGGCGGGAGGCCGTTTGACGGTGCGAAAGAGACCATCAGCGAACTGCACCGGATGGGCGTCCCCGCGTACATAGCATCCGGGGACCGCGTGGCGAAGCTCGAACGGATGGGCGACTACCTCGGCATACCCCGGGAACGGGTCTACGGCGTCGCCACCCCCTCGATGAAGGCCCGGATCGTGGAAGATCTCAAAGAGCAGTACGACAAAGTCATCATGGTCGGGGATGCCATCAACGACCTCCACGCATTCAGGAAGGCGGATCTCGCGGTGCTCACCGAACAGCAGTCCGACCGGAAACCCGACATCCTCTATGCCACTGCCGACCGGGTGATCCGCAACGTCAGTGAGGTGCCTGGTATCGTGGCAGAACTCCTTGCGGACACCACGGAGACCGGGGAAAATGCAACAATATAAACCCTAATAAGATACCACGAGAAGATTACTTTAATGAGGAACTCAAGATGACCCCACTCATCACGGTGAAAGACCTCCGCATGGAGTTCAACGGGACCGTTGTACTCAAGGATATACATTTCGAGGTTGCGGAAGGCGAAACGGTCGGCATTATCGGAAGAAGCGGGGCCGGCAAAACCGTTCTTATGCATCTCATGCGGGGTGTGGACCAGCCCCCGACAAGGGGTGCGATCATCTACCATATCGCCGCCTGCAGGAAGTGCGACCACATCGGCGTCCCGAGCGAGGCAGGAAAACCGTGCCCTGCCTGCGGGGGCGAACTCGAGCCCCTGGACGTCGACCTCTGGGCCGAAGAGAATGCGCTGATGAAACGGCGGATCATGCGAAGAACCGCCATCATGTTCCAGCGGACGTTCGCCCTCTACGGTGATGACCGGGTGATCGAGAACGTCCTGCGGGCACTCGACGACATCGGTTACCCCGGGGAGAAGGCGGTCGGCAGGGCCGCCGACCTCATCGACCAGGTCAGGCTCTCCCACCGGATGATGCACATCGCCCGGGACCTCTCCGGCGGCGAGAAGCAGCGGGTGGTGCTCGCCCGGCAGCTCGCGAAGAACCCATTCATGCTCTTTGCGGACGAACCGACCGGGACGCTCGACCCGGAGACCGCCACGCTCGTTCACCGGATGCTCATCGAGAGCGCAGAGAAGAACGATATGGCGATGGTGGTCACGTCGCACTTCTCAAGCGTCATCGAGGACGTCGCGGACAGGGCGATCCTGCTTGAGGACGGGGAGATTAAAGAGATAGGAAACCCGAAAGAGGTCATCCGCCGGTTCATGGAAGACTACAGCGACATCGAGCGCTACCAGCCCGCGGAGGTCGGCGAGAAGATCCTGGTTGCCCGCGACGTGGTCAAGCGCTACCTCTCGGTCGACCGGGGTGTGGTCAGGGCGGTCAACGGCGTCTCTTTCGACGTCGGCGAGCAGGAGATCTTCGGGATCATCGGCAAGAGCGGTGCGGGCAAGACGACCCTCTCGCGGATCATATCCGGGATCCTCGAGCCCACGAGCGGCGAGATGAACGTCCGGATCGGGGACGACTGGGTCGACATGACCAAACCCGGCATCGAGCGCCGGGGACGGGCGAAAGGCTACATCGGCCTCCTCCACCAGGAGTATGACCTCTACCCGCACAGGACGGTGCTTGACAACCTCACCGACGCGATCGGTCTTGAGTTCCCCAAGGAACTTGCGATGAGGAAAGCAATCATCACCCTCGGGATGGCCGGGTTCCCCCCCGAGAAGAGCAAGGAGATCCTCGACCGTTACCCGGGCCAGCTCTCGGAGGGCGAGAAGCACCGGGTGGCACTCGCCCAGGTCCTCATCCGTGAGCCCCTGCTTGTCGTCCTCGATGAACCGACCGGCACGATGGACCCCATCACGAAGATCGACGTGAAACACTCGATCCTCCACGCCCGCGAGGAGATGGACGAGACGTTCATCGTGGTCTCGCACGACATGGAGTTTGTGAGGGACATCTGCGACCGGGTGGCGCTCATGCGGGGCGGCAAGATCATCAAGCTGGGGCCGACGGAGGAGGTGCTCGCTCACCTCACCGAGGATGAACGACGGGTGATGGGGGCTGGCGGCGCTCCTTGAGGTACGGATGATGGAGATCTACCTGGATGGAGAACGTATCGAGGTCCCGGCGGGCACCCGGCTCGGGGAGATCCTCCCCGGACGGGACATGCGGTGCAGCGTCGCCGTCATCCGCCCGGCACTCGGGGAGGCTACGGCCGAGTCGCAGGAGGTCCGGTTCGTCACGTCGGCGGGCGATATGGTCGTCGAGATGGCGGATCCGGCGACGGTCCCGCGGCTTTTTGCGCCCGGGCTTGCCGAACGGCTCCGCCTGCACTGGCAGGACCGCTACGCCGCCGCCTTCGGGCCGTTTGAGTCCGCCGTCCGGCCCGCACGAACGCCGGGGCGGTATGAGCGGGGCGACGTCATCCTCGGGTGCGGCGGCTACGACCCCGCCCGGTCCTACCTGATCTTCGCACGCATGCGGCATACCGCCGACTACGGCGCCCCGGCCGACGGTGGCGTCATCGGCAGGGTCGTCGCCGGCCGGGGGCTGCTCGACCGCATCGCTGAAGGCGACCGGGTCATCGAGGTCGAGCGGATACTCAGGCGTGCCGACCGGTCGCACGCGGTCGTCACCCGTGATGCGGCGCTGGCGCTCGAAGACGGGATGCAGGTCGTCTCCTACGTGGAGGCGGAGGTGCAGGGGTTCGAGGCCGGCGAGGTCGATACCCGGGCCGCCCGGAGCGTCGAGCACTTCCTGCTCTCCGTGCAGGGCGGCCGGTTCAGGGTGGGCCGCTCAAGCAGCACCCATATCGCCGATGCACACCTGGTCCCGGCGAAGGTCCCGGCGGAGTTCTCCGGGCCCCGCCTTGAGGGGACCATCACGGTTCGGACCGCCGGAAAATCCTCGGGGGCGGTCTACATCTACACGCAGGGCGTATCGGCAAGCCCGGCCCACACCGTCGTCGGGCGGGTGGTCCACGGCATCGAGCTCGTGCGGTTTGCCGGTGACGGCGATCTCCTTGCCATCCGGGTCGAGCCGGAACAGTTCGACCTGGTCGGTTTCACCCTTGCGGAGGCGGAGGCGGTCGCCGGGCGGCGGGGGGTCACGCTCACCGCCGATGCGGCCGGAGGGGACCGCGTGGTGGTCGGCCAGACACCGGCGACGACGCTTGAGGTGCTCGCGGCCGGGGCGGTCCGGGTCGCAACGGAGCCGGCCGACCACGTCATCAGCATCACCCTCGACGAGGCGGCCGCGCCCCGGTCGGTCACGATCTTCCGCGAGGCGACCGGGCTCAAGCACCACGCCGTCGGGAAGATGCCGCTCGTCTTCCGGTTTGAGGATGTCACTCTCTTCAAACCGAAGATCGGGAAAGGGATCGGGATCATACCGGAGAACACCCCGACGGAGGAGGTCCCGGCGTTCACCCTCGCGATGACGAACGATTCCCGACGGGGGGCCGGCATGGTCGGCATCAGGGCGACCCCAAACGCCGAGTTCGGCCCGACCTCAGAACCCCTCACGGGCACGAACGTCATCGGGAAGGTGCTCGATGCGGGGAACCTTGCCGGGATGCGTGAAGGGGCAACAGTCTACGTGAGAGAGGTGAAGTGAATGGCTGCTTATACCCCGGGCTACGCCGGCACGGTTACGAAGTATGTCTTCGTCGAGTCGCCGGCGATGACCCCGGGCGAGCTCGCGCTCAGGGCGTACGAGGTGTCCGAGGGCGTCCTGATCAAGGAGACCTGTTTCGGACTGCAGGTGACGGGCCAACCGGAGGCCGTCGACCGGCTCATCGCCGAGATACGCACGTTCGACCCCACCCACATCTTCGTCAAGGACCGTGGGTTCCCGCCCGGCGACCCAAGGCGCTGCCGGGCGAACCTCGGCGGGGCGAGGCCGGGCTACCTCGGCCACGAGCGGGAGTTCCGCATCCTCCGCTACATCACCCGCGGCCTTGAAGAGGTCGAGCGGCGGGGGGAGGAGGCGGAAGTGCCGGAACCGGCGAGCGTCCGCGAGAAGAGACCGGTACTCGATATCAAACGGTTACAAGAACTGATAGAGACAGAGGAGTCCTGAATACAATGGCAAAGGTGTTTATCTACCCTGCAACGAGCCTCATCCTCTCCGACCTTGTGGCCCGGTTCGGCCACAAACCGCTCGGTGCAGCCCTAGGTATCCGTGAGCGGATACAGACCGCCGGGGTTGACTCCCCGCCCCTGCAGATCACGCCCGAAGAGCCGAAACGCGGCTTGAGATACGCGGCCGTCGAGGTGCCGGCCGGCGTCCGGGGACGGATGGCGATCTACGGCCCGCTCATCGAGGAGGCCGAGGCTGCGGTCATCGTCACCGACGCGGACCTCGCGTTCGGGTGCATGGGGTGCGCCCGCACCGACGAACTGATCCTCTTCTCCCTGCGCCAGAGCGGTATCCCGATCCTGGAACTGAAGTACCCCACAAACGATGAAGAGGGCGTCGAGTTCGTTGCCGCCATCAAAAAGTTCCTCGCCGGTCTCGACGATGGAGGTGAAGCGTGAGCCGGAAGGTGCGGATCGCCCAGCTCTCCTGCGGGCCGGAGTACAGCGGCGTCCAGAAGGAGATCTACGATGCCGCCGAGGCGGTGGGCGCGGAGGTCTTCTTCCCCGACATCGCGCTCGCCGACGTCGAGCGGGCGGTCGAGAAGTTCGGCCTCGATGTCCGGAGCGCCGACCTGAAACTGATGATCGCCCGGGGTATGGCGCTCGTGGACGGGAAGGTGGACGCCGACGGCGTCTTCATCGGCACCTGTTTCCGGTGCGCCGAGGCGGCGATCGTCCGAAACGAACTCCGCCGGTACATCCCCGAACACTCAAGGCTGCCGGTGGTGAGTTACTCGTTCACCGAACGGACGACTTCGGGGACCCTCCTCACCAGGATGGAGGCCCTGACCACCATCGCCCGGCGGCGAGCGCTCCTTGCCCGCGAGGAGCAGACCGGGGTCACGATGGGCGTCGACTCGGGTTCGAGCACCACGAAGGCGGTCGTGATGAAGGATAACAAGATCGTCGGCACCGGTTGGCACCCGACGACCGAGGTGATCAAGAGCGCCGAGAGCGCGGTCGCGGACGCGCTCGAGATGGCGGGGCTTACTCGCGACGATATCCAGGCGATCGGGACGACCGGGTACGGGCGGTTCCTGATCGGCAAGCACCTCGGCGCCGACCTGGTCCAGGAGGAACTGACGGTAAACTCGAAAGGCGCCGTCTACCTCGCGGGCCACCAGCGGGGTGCCGCGACCGTCATCGATATCGGCGGCATGGACAACAAGGCGATCAGCGTGATCGACGGTATCCCGGGGACCTTCACGATGGGCGGGATCTGCGCCGGCGCGAGCGGCCGGTTCCTGGAGATGACCGCAAAACGGCTCGGCGTGGACATCACCGAACTCGGCCCCCTTGCCATGAAGGGCATGGGCAAGAACGTCCCGATGAACAGTTACTGCATCGTCTTTGGGACGCAGAGCCTGGTGAACGCCCTCGCCGCCGGGTCCTCGCGGGAGGATGTGGCGGCTGCGGCCTGCCACAGCGTTGCGGAACAGGTCTTTGAGCAGCAGCTGCAGGAGGTCGACATCAAGGAGCCGGTGATCATGGTGGGCGGCACCTCGCTGATCGAGGGGCTGGTCTACGCGATGGGCCAGCTCCTGCAGACCAACGTCGTCGTCCCGCCCTACTCGCAGTACATCGGCGCGGTCGGGTCGGCCCTGCTCGCGTCCGGATTCGTCAAGGGAGAGTAGATGCCCCCGTTGAACTACTTCGTGGTCGAGTCGCCCGATGCGGTCGGGAGAGAGGCCTACGAGCGGATAGCAGGCGACGTCCTCCAGGATCTCGATCTCATCAAGGTGATCGACCGGCTCCACATCTACGTCGACCCGAAGGTGCCGATCTTCGTCGCGGCGGGGTTGCTCCGGCACATGCCGCGGGCTATCCGGGTCAGCAACTTTGCAAACGTCAACATCGGCGAGAAGATGATCGTGCTCGACATCGGCGACGAGACCTACCTTGCACCGCTGCTCCGGCAGCTCTGGGCCCGCTACGGGAAGGAGAACGTCGACCAGCCCGACCGGTTCACCGTCGTCCTCCCGGCGGGGGTTGCCGGGGAGGAGGAGCTCGAGCAGATGGTCGTCGCCGACCCGAGCGAGACGCTCTATAAGGATGTCATCTACGCCCTCCAGTACATCGCCCCCGAGGGGTTCAAGGTCCGCCGCCAGTATATTAAGGACGAGAAGTTTTACTATGTGGCAAGTGAGGATACCCTGCCGGGCGATATCGTGGAGGCGATGGTAAGACCGATCTTTGCAAAGATGGGGGTGACGCTGTGACGACGCTGGTGCCGGTGACCTACAAGGGAGGCGTCTACCGGCACGACGAGATCATGGACCTGATCGACGACCTCGGGGGCTACATCGTGCAGAAGCACGTCATGGCCCAGGACGTCGTGCTCCAGTCGTTCGTGCCGCGGGATGACATCGACCTGATACGGGAGGTTGCAAAACCGCTTGCCGGCGAGGTGGTCGAGGCGCCCCTCGTGGGGACGGAGATCGCCGTGGTCAGCCCGAGCCTGGAGATCCATCATCTCCCGCACACCGCCTGCGATATCGCCGAGTACCTCCGGCGTGCGGGCGCGAAGACGAACATGGTCGGGCTTGCGAGAGGTTTTGGGAAACGGATAGCAAACCTGAACGACGAGGAGCGGGACGTCATCAACGAGCACGATCTCGCCGTCTACGCGCTCGGGAGTTTCGAGGAGTGCATCCGGCAGAAGTTTCCGGTGCTCCGGCGGGGGATCCAGGTGCCGATCGTGGTGACCGGGGCCCCGGACCGCGAGACCCTGGTCCGGGCCATCGACCCGCCCGTCGAGGGCTACGTCGGCGGGGTGGGGAGGATCATGCACCGGTTCAAGCGCCCCGAGGAGCTCGCGAAACTCGACGAACTGGTGGACGAGGTCTCCCGGACCCTGGACGCCCGGCGGGACGCCCTTGCACGGGACCCGCTCTCCGTCTTCCCGCCCCGCCTGATGGCGATCATCGAGGAGCAGCTCCCTGAGGTCAGCATGCTGACGCACCCGACGCCGGTGACCGCCCAGATGGAGGGGCTCCGGGTGAAGCTCCCCTACGACCTCTACGCTGATGATATACGGTCGCTTGCGGTAACCGCCGACGGGGCTGTCACCGTCGGGGATATCGCCGACGTTCTGCCGTCACGGATGCGCAATTACATATTGATACGGATTAAACCCTTCTCAGAGACCAGGATATTGGTGTAGCGATGGATTTTGAGAAGATACTTGCGAGGGTTGCAGAACGGGGGTCGGACGTCATAGCAGGAGAACTCCTCCGGGAGATCGAGAACGAGTACGGCAGGGTCCCCCTGATATTTGAGCGGATGGCAGAACGGCCCGAGATCCTGATCTCGCACCTGCTCTACAAGGGCGCCGTGGTCGAGACCAGCCGGCTCGACCCGAAGACGATCGAGCTGATCAGCCTTGCGGTGGGCGCCGCGCTCAAGTGCAGCCATTGCGTCGAGTATCATATGCAGGCGGCAAAGGCGAAAGGCGCGACCCGGGCCGAGATCCTCGAGGTGATCCTGATCGCAGGCCTGCTTGCGAACTCCGCGGTCCTTGCGGACGCCTACCGGGTGGTGAACGGATCGACCCCGGCCCCCTGCCCCTCCTGCGACATCAACGGCACGGGCCTGGATAAGACCTGTCTGAACGAGTGATCGGGTCCTGGTATGTGCGGGATCGCCGGGCAGGTTGCCCAGAACGGGGGGGAGGCGGATCCGGCACTCGTCCGGGCCATGGCGGAGCGACTCTCCCACCGCGGCCCTGACGGCGAGGGGGACTTCTTCTCCGGCCCGGTAGGGCTCGCCCACCGCCGTCTCGCGATCATCGATCTTTCCGACGAAGGCCGGCAGCCGATGGCAAACGAGGACGGGTCGCTCCAGATCGTCTTCAACGGCGAGATTTATAACTACCCCGCGCTCCGGGAGGAGCTCATCGCCGCCGGCCACAACTTCGCCACCACGACCGATACGGAGGTGAGATCGGCGCCGCGAACTCTTCTGCGCCCGGGACCGCCTGGGTGTCAAGCCGTTCTACTACACCACGGCCGGGGAATCGTTCCTCTTTGCCTCGGAGATCAAGGCGCTCCTTGCGCACCCCGGGGTCGGGAGGAGGCCAAACGACCGGATGCTTCTTGCGTTTCTTGCCTGGGGGGTCGCGGACCATACCGCTGAGACGATGTACGACGGCATCCTCCAGCTCCCGCCGGCTCACTTCATCATCGTCTCCGGGGCGGGCACCGGGGAACCGGAGCGTTACTGGGACGTCGTGGTGAACGGTGCCCGGCGAGGGGCCGTCGACGACGAGACTGCTGCCCGGGAGGTCCGGGACCTCCTGACCGACGCGGTCCGGATCAGGCTCCGAAGCGACGTCCCGGTCGGGACCTGCCTCTCGGGGGGGATCGACTCGTCGACGATCACCGCCCTAATCAACGTTCTCCTGCGGACCGAGCACCCGGAGAGCGTCGGCGACCGGCAGAAGACGTTCTCGGTCTGTTTTGACGACCCGCGGTTCGACGAGAGCAGGCATGTCGATACGGTGGTTGCGGCGACGGGGGTCGCAAGCCACCGGGTAACTCCCAGCACTGAGGGGCTCTGGAAGGATATCGGGAGGCTGCTGTATATACAGGACGAGCCGTTTGTGTCGCTCTCGATCTACGCCCAGTACTGCGTGATGCGGCTTGCGAGCAGTGAGGTGAAGGTCGTCCTCGACGGGCAGGGCGCCGACGAGCAGCTTGCCGGGTATATCGCCTACCAGATGCCGTATATCCGGGGGCTCCTCCGCCGGGGGGAGGTGCTTGCAGCCCTCCGGGAGGTCGCCGGGAGCGCGAGACATCACGGGTCGTTCTTCTCGTGGGCGGCCCGCCAGTCCCGGGTCCGGTCGAAGCGGCGGGGGCTCCTCCGGGGGGACGCGCCGGAGGTCCTCCGGTACGCGGGCTCGCTTGACGAGGTGCTCTCGCAGGAGATCACGGCCACGAACCTCCCCCTCCTGCTGCACTGGGAGGACCGGAACTCGATGGCGTTCTCGATCGAGGCGCGGGTCCCGTTCCTCGACTATCGACTCGTGGAGTACCTCGCAGGGCTCCCGCTCGACCAGAAGATCCGTTGCGGCGTCACGAAGTACGTCCTCCGGCGGGCGATCCGGGGGCTGGTGCCCGACGCCGTCCGGTGCAGGATGGACAAGATGGGGTTCGTCACCCCTGAGGAGGCCTGGATGAAGGACGAACTCCGCCCCCACATCCTTGCCCTCTTCTCATCGCCAACGTTCGCGGCCCGGCCCTACTGGGACGCGGAACGGGTGCTCCGGAACTACAAGGAGTTCCTCGACGGAAAGAACCCTTACTCCACCGATTTCTGGCGGATAGCCTGCGCAGAGCTCTGGCTTCGCCAGTTCGACGGTCGGTGATCGCCTCCTTCCGGCCGGGCCACGCGAGGAACGGCGGACGGGTTCTCCTTTTCGTGCGGCACCACCAGTATCCGCTGCTGCCGCGAAGCCTTTGAGCGGGTGTTCCCCTCCACGGGCGGGACCCTCAATCCCCCCGCTCCTGGGGGCAGACTCCCGCCGCCTCCCGCAGGCGTCTTCCCGCGTAGGCGGCGAGCAGGACCGAGAGGACGCCGGTGATGAAGATGCCGTCGAATATCCCCGCACCCCCGATAGAAAGGACCGTTGCCTTGCTTCCGGCGAGCGCCGCGAGCACTGCAGGATTTGCGAGGTTGAGGATGTCGGCGCCGAGGAGGGTGCCCATAGTCCCGCCCGCGTAGGCAAGCCCGGGGGCGGCACGGCAGCCCCGGGCGAGGAGGAGCCCTGCAGCGGCGCCGGCGAGGGGGGCGACGTAGAACGGCATGGTGATCCCGGTGCCGGGGACGGGCGTTGCGAACGCGTAGGCGACGAGCGAGACGGCGGCGACGGCGGCGAGGGTCTTTAGGCGCGAGACCCGGCCCCTTGCGACCATCTCGGCGGTCACGAAGAGGGGGATGACGGCGCCGCCCACGTTGACCGCGATGACGGTCTCACCGACGGGGATGAGCGGTATGTTGATCAGGCTCCCGAGCAGGGCGCCCGCGGTCACCAGCACCGCCTGGTAGAACCGGAGCCCGATCGACTCAAAGACCCCTTCGCTGATGAGGAGCAGGTTGAAGATGACCAGAGCCGGTATGAGGACGGCAAGAGCGATCAGGACCTGGTCCGGGCTGAAGGGTACCGGGAGGATCGCTATCGCGGGGAACTCGTTCATCATGGGTCGGGTACACCGGTTGGCCCCACATATTAAATAGTTTGATCCAGCGGTGCGGGCCTTTTCGGGCCGCCATCCAACCTCCGGGCCGGGGAGCGGCGCCGGCAGGCCTCCCTGGCCCGGGTCCTCTCCCCCCGCCTGAATATGCGATTGAGTGGTTTTACGCCAAAAAGGACGTTTGAAGGAATATAAAAATCTTAAACGGCCTATTTTATATCCGTTTATAAATAGATATATTCATATTGGGATAGTTAAAATATTATTATCGAGCAATTCCTTCCCCGAATCGGGTAACGGAAACCTGATAGCAGAGCTCCTGGCGATATCCCGCCGGAGGGCCGCCATCCCGGAATACCGGGTGACACCCGGGCGATGTGTGGTCGAAGCCGATTCAGTTCTGCCTGACTGGCCGTATTGTGTGGAGGTGCATGACTGCCTTTACCGTTGAGGATCTGATCCGGCGCCTGGAGCGCCTTCAGGCGCGAGGCCCTATCCCGTTTGACGTGAAGAGCGGAGAGATCCTGGGAATCCTCTGCACCTCTGGCCAGGGCCGGCGGACCCTGGTTGCCATCCTCACGACGATGCTCTTCCCGGTCCCGGAGTTTGCCGAACGCTCACCGCTTGCGATCCTCGGGAACCTCGGGGATGTGCGGCGGAGGATGGGCATCGTCCTCCCGGAACCGGTCCTCGACCCCGCGCTGACCGCGAGGGAGAACCTGGACTTCCATGCACGGCTGCACGGTCTCGGCGACGGGGTCAGGCGGAGGCGGATCGCCGAGATCATCGGGCTCTTCGACCTCTCCGGGAGCCTGGATGCCGCGGTTGCGGCCTGTCCTCCCGCCATGATGCGGCGCCTCGAGATCGCCCGGGCGTATCTTGTGCACCCTTCCGTCCTCTTTCTTGCCGAGCCGACGAAGGGGCTGGACGGGCCCGGCCGCCGGGAGATCTGGGATATGCTCCAGCGGCTGAACCAGGAGCGGAACCTGACGATCGTCCTGACGACCGAGAGCCTGGAAGAAGCGGGGGCGATCTGCCACCGGGCCGCCGTGGTCGACGGCCGGGAGGTTGTGGCCCTGGATACGCCGGACATCCTCTGTGCGGTGATAGGCATCGATGGTACGCCGCTCCGGTTTGACGATACCGCCTGAGGCGGCCGGGCGGGGGGATGATGAGCTGCCCGGGGGACCAAAACTCCTTTATCCCGGCGGCCGTGACATGAATGTATGATCGAGGTTAATCCTCCGCTCCTGCTCCTGCTTGCCGTCGGCAGCACCGTCGCGGCCGTGTTCATCGCCGGCTGCACCGGCGGCGGCTCAAAAGAGCCGGGCGCGATCATCCGGACCGTACCCCCCGCCGAGGCGTCCGCCCTGATCGAAGAGATGGGGCAGGACCCGAAGGTTACCGCCATCGACGTCAGGAGGCCGGACGAGTTCGCCGGCGGGCATATCCCGGGTGCGATCAACATCGACTCCAGGTACTTTGCGGAGCGTCTCGGGGATCTCGACCGGAACGGGGCCTACGTCATCTGCTGCCAGCGGGGCGGGCGGAGCGCCGCCGTCCGGGAGCTGATGCGGGATGCTGGGTTCCGCGAGGTCTACGAGGTCGAGGGCGGGATGAGCGCCTGGACGGCCGCCGGGCTCCCGGTGACGCGGGAATGAGCCGCACCGGGCGCTCTCATCTACAAGGGCACCTGTTCCGGGGCGAATGAGGGGGAAGGACTCCCTTCACCGCAGAGTGGGGACGGCGTCGGCCCGGTAGGACGAGATCCGGACGGTCTGACGGGTGAAAGGTGACAAGAGTGGTCGTCGCCCGGCGGGTCGTGGCACCTGAGCTGGCAGTAGTAGGGCTCGCCGGCGTTGTCCCTCTTACCGCACATCCGGCCGGCCCGAAACGACCACGGGCGGGACCTGATCCTGTCCAGCAACGCCTGGTATGCGGGGCCGGGGCTGCCGCGGATCCCGTAGTCGATCCGGCCGGGATCGTGGGGTTTGTCACCCTCGTCCCGGACGACGGTCGCGGCCCCCTCTCGCTCCAGGGGTATCGTCCAGCGCGCTATCGCTCCAGCATCCCTGCGCAACCCTCTCATAGCGAAGATATTCTACGGCAAGGGCGGTCCCGATCAGCGAGGATCGCTCACGGATGACTCATGCCGGAGCCCGCCCCCCCACTCTCGTAGACGAGGGTGTTGTAGCGGTACTGGAAGATGTAGATTGGCGGGGATGCCGCGAGCAGGAGGATGGGCAGCAGTAAAAACCCCATAATGCCCGCGAAGAGCCCGGCAAGGCTCGCGACGGTGACGACGGAGAAGGCCAGGAACATCGCGAAGAACCCGAGGACGATCTGGAGGATCACCTGGGAGAGGATATACGGCCCCCAGCCGATCCCGTGGATCTGGCCGAGGACGGCAGGGATGTTGAACGCTTCCCGTAACGACCCGGCCTTCGCAAACCGCACCGCAGCCATCTGCACCACGAGCCAGATGAGGATGAAGAGGACGAACGAGGCCATCTGCACCACGAGCCAGATGAGGATGAAGAGGACGAACGAGACAAGAGCGACGCCCGCGGTCACAAAGCCGTTCGCCGCGATGCCGGCCCCTCCCATCAGGGCCGCCGCGGCGAGGAGCATGAACCCGACGTAGACGAGGTATACGATCAGCAGCTTCAGGCCGTCGAGAAAGAGCCTGCCCCAGCCGCCGGGGTCCGGCGCCGGCGCGTCTCCCCGCATGATGCGGACGAAGTAGCCGTACATGAGCGGGAAGACGACGATGCAGGCCATGAGCTGGAGCCACCGGAGCCATCTCCCCCAGAGGACATTTTTTGTATAATCAAACGAGTCTTCGAGTACTCTCTCGTAGTTCACGGACGTTGTGCCA
>JAGVUK010000181.1 GCA_019136335.1 Methanomicrobiales archaeon | reverse complement strand
CGACCGCCCGGATCTTCCCCGATAGAGAAGAATACGGCAGTGATCCCGGTTCGGGCGGTTCTGCAGGTGAAGAGCGGCAGGCGCGGGGGCTGTCGCGGCCACTCCGGCGAGCCCTGAAAGCCATCAATTTTTAGCCTGTTTTACCATTTGCTGGCATATTACCGACCTAATGCAAAAAATTGACGAAATTTCAATCCATTCTCAATTTGTGCCTGTTATCACCGAAAATTTTAAAAAATTCAAACGATAAGAAGATCCTTAATGTTCGTTCCGACCAAGTGTTTCTTCACGAAGGGTGTGGGTATCCACAAAGACAAACTGGCATCGTTCGAGCTGGCTCTCCGCCAGGCGGGCATCGAGAAGTACAACCTCGTCTACGTCTCGAGTATCTTCCCCCCGAACTGCCAGCTGGTCTCGAAGGAGGAAGGGTTACAGCACCTCTCCCCAGGCAGCATCGTCTACGTCGTCATGGCCCGGAATGAGACCAACGAACCGAGCAGGCTCGCCTCCGCCGCTATCGGCCACGCGATGCCGAAGGAGAGCAACACCTACGGCTACCTCTCCGAGCACCATGCCTTCGGGGAGACGGCAGAGGTTTCGGGCGAGTACGCCGAAGACCTTGCGGCAACCATGCTTGCGACAACGCTCGGTATCGAGTTCGATCCCGACCGGGCATGGCAGGAGCGTGAACAGATCTACAAGGCCAGCGGCCGGATCATCAGCACGACCCACACCTGCCAGGCAGCGGAAGGGGTTATGGACGGCCGCTGGACGACGGTCATCGCCGCCGCAGTCTTCCTGTAGCCCCGCACCCCCCGGGGCAGCCGCCTTTTTTTCCCGCTTCCCGCCGGTGCAGGCCATAATCCCGTCGCCTTGCCGGAGCAATCCCCCGGCCGGGAGCGCAAGACAAAATACCTCCCGGGGCCCACATTGTACCCAGGTTTTTCATATGCGTTTACCAATACGGGCCGTAACCCCAACGACCGAATCTGCCGAGATCATCGGCTGGGTGCACGAGGTCCGCGATCTTGGAGGACTCTCGTTCTTCCTGATCCGCGACCGGACCGGCATCATCCAGGTGACCATCCCGAAGAAGAAGGTCCCGGCTGAGATCCTCGATGTTGCCCGGGACGTCTCGCGCGAGTCCGTGGTCAGGGTCCGGGGAACGGTCAAAGCGATCGAGAAAGCCCCGGGAGGGCGCGAGATCGTCCCCGAGGAACTTGAGATCATCAGCATCGCAGAGAGCCCGCTCCCGCTCGACGTCGCGGAGAAGGTGCCCGCCGAGATGGATACCCGGATCGACTCCCGGTTCCTTGACGTGAGGAAACCCCGTGTCCGCGCCATCTTCTTCATCCGCTCGGCGGTGACCTGCGCCGCGACGGAGTTCCTCGCCTCCCGCGGCTGCATCAACATCACCACGCCAAAGATCGTCGCGGCGGCGACCGAGGGCGGCACCGAACTCTTCCCGATCGCCTACTTCGAGAAAGAAGCGTTCATGAACCAGAGCCCGCAGCTCTACAAGCAGATGATGATGGCGGCCGGGTTTGAGGCGGTCTTTGAGATCGGCCCCATCTTCCGCGCCGAGGAGCACAACACCGTCCGGCACCTCAACGAGGCCACGTCGCTTGACGTGGAGGTCTCGTTTGCCGACCACAACGACGTCATGGATCTTCTCGAAGACCTGATCGTCCACGTCTACGACTGCGTCAAAAAGACCTGCGGCGAGCACCTCGCGGAGCTCGGGGTCGACCTTGCGGTTCCGGCAACGCCGTTCCCGCGGATACCCTACGTGGAGGCGATCGAGATCGCGAACCGGACCATCGAGGAGAAACTCTCCTTCGGCGACGACCTCACCCCGGCGGCCGAGAGGGCGATCGGCGACGTGATCGGGCAGCACTACTTCATCGTCGACTGGCCGACCGATATCAGGCCCTACTACGCGATGCCCTACCCGGACCGGCCCGAGTTCTGCAAGGCGTTCGATATGATGCACCCCCGGATGGAGCTCTCCTCCGGCGCCCAGCGTATCCACGACCACGACCTCCTCGTGGAGCGGATCCGCGCGAAAGGCCTCTCTCCCGAGAGTTTCGAGTTCTACTTGAAGACGTTCCGCTACGGCATGCCCCCGCACGCCGGATGGGGGCTCGGTATCGAGCGCCTGGTGATGACGATGCTCAACCTCGGCAACATCCGCGAAGCGGCGCTCTTCCCGCGCGACCGGCACAGACTGACGCCATGACCCTGACAAGCATGCGCCTCCCGACCACGGTGGTCGGGAGCTACCCGGTGGTGAAAGGCTCGGGGATTATGGGCCTTGTGGACCCGCTGAAGCACGCGGTGGAGGTAGCGGTCGCCGACCAGATCGCCGCCGGGATCGACATCATCTCCGACGGCCAGGTCCGCGGCGACATGATCCATGCCTTCACCTCCCGTCTCCCCGGCATCCGGGGCTCCGCGGTCGTCGGGAAGGTCCAGCCGGCCCGGCAGCCCATCACCGTCGCGGATACGAAGTATGCCCTCTCCCGGCACCCGAAGGTGAAGGGGATCCTCACCGGCCCGAGCACGCTCGCGCACGGCCTGAAGTTAGAGACCCCGTTCTACCGGAACAGGGACGAGCTGGTCCTCGACCTCGCGCAGGCGCTCGCGGTCGAGGCAGGCTATCTCCAGGACGCCGGCGTTACGCTCCTCCAGATCGATGAGCCCATCTTCTCCACGGGGGCGGCAAACATCGCCGTCGGCCGCGAGGCGGTGAACGCGATCGTCGGCAGGCTCCGGGTGCCGGTCTGCCTCCACGTCTGCGGGAACCTCAGGAACGTCGTGGACGACGTTCTCAGGACAAACGTCGCCGTCTTTGACTTTGAGTTTGCAAACAACCCGTCTAACCTGGATGTGCTCTCGGCAAAGGACCTGCGCGGCCGGATGATCGGCTACGGCTGCGTGGACTCGGCCGACCCCGGCATCGAGAGCGTCGAGGTGATCCGGAAGAGGATCGAGACGGGGGTCGATCTCTTCTCGCCAGAGGCGATGCTCATCGATCCCGACTGCGGCCTGCGGATGCGGACGCGCGAGGAGGCGTTCGGAAAACTGAAGAATATGGATGTTGCGGCAGGGCTGGTCCGGGCTGAGTATACGGACTAGTGCATCGATTCCAAATGAACAGAGCCTATCTGGCCTTCGTCCCATCCCAGACGGACACCCCACCCGGCCTTCCTGGAGGGGATACTCGTACGTCCCTCTCCGGCAACCCCCTCCCCGCCCGCGCTGCGCGCTCCTCCCCCGCCCCCTCCCGGGGGCGAGGGCAGTCATGGCGATAGCCAGCGGGAAGCCGTAGCCGGTTCTTCTCCGGGATCTCCCCATGGAGTGGACCGCGGGGGTATCGCCACGGGGGTGGGGACCGGGGAGGGGGTCTCCCCCTCCCCCCAGGTGGGTACCCGTACGTTCCTCCTCAAAGCCCCCGCCCCCCCTTCGGGGGGGCAGTACGTGGGGATACCGGGGAAAAGCCGTCTCCCGGGACGCAACCCCCGGGATAGTGTGAAAAAAGATCGATACTCTCCTCCGTTGAGCGTGCCGGTAATTGAGAATCATTGCATTAGACCACCCTGCTCGTCGTCGAGAGTTCAAGGCCCCTTGCGATGATGTGGTAGGGGATCACCCGCTGCGGCACGTTCGCACCCCTGAGCTTCTCGATGGCGAGCGTCCTCTCGACCTCGTTGCCGTGGATCTGGTGTCTGAGGGTGATGAAGACGTCCGCGGCACGCATCATCCGCGCCTCCTCAAGGGGGCTGTGGAGACCAGTGTAGAGGAGGTAGACGATGGTTGCCCCTCCTTCGACGATCGCCCGGGTGTCCTCGCGGACAAACCGGGTGGCCGCATCGATACCCCGGGTGGCGATCAGCGTGGAGAGCGAGTCGAGGACGATCCTCTCCCCCTGCATGGCTCCGGCCAGCGCCGCTGTATCCATACCCCCTGCGTCGGTCATACCCTCGCGCGGCACGGCGTCGAGCATCAGGTATGCACCCCCCGCGTTCCCCGTCCGCCAGAACTGCTGCGCCAGGAGCTCAAGGCCGCTTAAGGGGGATCCGGATATGATGATGCGGGCTCCCGGCGGGAATCCCCCGTCGAGCGCAAGGTCCAGGCCCGCGATACCTGTCGAACGTTTGCTGGTGTCTGCCACGTCTGCACCTCGGGTGTACGTCAGGAGTATCTATACACCGCTTTTTCCTTAATAATACCCTCAGGTGTGGCCGATGCCGGCGGCACCGCAGTACTCCTCCCTGAGGCGCTTCCGGAGGAGTTTCCAGCCGTTCACCCGGGGGATCTCGGCCGCCAGGATGATCCGGCGGGGGACCTTGTAGCCGGCAAGGCGTTCGCGGGCGAAGGCGATGATGCCGTCGGGGGTGACGCCGCCCTCCGCGGGGACCACCACGGCCACCGGGACCTCGCCCCGGTGCTCGTCGGGGCACCCGAAGACCGCCGCGTCGCGGACACCCGGGTGCTGGACGAGGACGTCCTCGACCTCGGTCGGGTAGACCTTCCAGCCCGACATGACGATCATGTCCTTCTTCCGGTCGGTGATGGAGAGCATCCCCTCCGCATCGAGGTGGCCGACGTCGCCGGTCAGGAACCAGCCGTCGGGGAGGAAGGCGGCACGGGTCTCTTCCGGCATCTGCCAGTAGCCGAGCGCCACCCCCGGCCCCCGGAGGGCGATCTCCCCGTCCTCGCCGGGACCGAGCTCCCGGGCGGGATCGTTCGCGTCGACGATCTTCACCTCCGAGAACCCGACCGGGGTGCCGACACTTCGGAACTCGTCGGCGGTCGCGTAGTGCTCAGGGCGGATGGCGGTCCCGGTCCCGACGACGACCGTCTCGGAGAGGCCGTAGGCGTTGACGACGGGGATGTTAAACCGCTCGTGGAAGGGTCTCCAGACGCCGGGCGTCAGGGGGCCGCCGCCGCTGATCATCACCCGGACGGTGGCGAGCGCCGTTTCAGTTCCTGGCGGGGTCTGGAGGAGGGAGTGGATCACCGGCGGCATGCCGGCGACGATCGTGGCCCGGTATTCACGGGCGAGGTCGAGGTAGCGGGCGAGGTCGAACCGCTCCATGACGACGTAGGTCCCGCCGGCCCGGAGGGTGGCGATGCCCCAGCTGATGCCGACGTGCCCCATCGGGTAGATGCCGAGGTAGATGTCGTCAGGGGTGATCCGGAGGACGTCCCGCTCGGCATCCATCGCCGCGATCCAGTTGCCGTGGGTGAGCATGGCGCCTTTGGGTTTCCCGGTGGTGCCGGAAGTGTACTGGATCTGGCAGAGGTCGTCGAACCGGCAGTGGGCAGCGCGGCGGCACGGGTCCGCACGGAGGAGCTCGCCCCACGAGGTGGCGCCGGCGATCTTGCCGCCGACGGCGACGACGTGCCGGAGTGCCGGTGCCCGGTCCCGGATGCGGCCGACGAGGGCCGCACCTTCCGCGTCGGTGATGACGGCGGCGGCTCCTGCGTCGCGGACGGCGTAGAGCACCTCGTTCTCCCGGTAGACCCGGTTCGTCGGAACCGCGACGGCCCCGATCCGCCAGAGGGCGAGGTAACTTACAAGGTACTCCACCGAACTGTCCAGGTAGATGCAGACCCGCTCCCCGCGCCCGATCCCGAGGGCGAGGAGGCCGCCTGCGGCCCGGGCGACCAGGTCGAGGAGGTCGGCGCGGGTATAGGACTCCCCGCGGGAGGGGATGACGAGAGCGGTTTTTGCAGGGTTACAGGCGTTGGCGTCGAGAAACGTGGTGCAGTTCGGCATGGGATACTCCGTGTTGCAGGTGTGCTCTTTGATGTATATGCTTGTTCATAGTGCTGTAAATAGGTTGCCCCGATGGCAGCAGCGGACCGGACCACCGTATTCCGGGGCGCGTGAGGCGGATCGCGAGCGTCCCCTGAACGTCGTGTGCGGCCCGGTCCCGGCCTCCGGCGCGGGAAAACGCAACGGTCAAATCTCGCGGTGAGAAACGGATGTTTAGAGAAGATTATCGTGCACTTAAGACGGTTACGCGCAATATTGGCAGGGCTGCCGGTTCTGGTCCTGCTTCTCGCCCTCGTATCGCCGGTATCCGCCGGCCTCTACACCGATTCGTGCGGGATGGTATGGACGGACGCCTCCCTCCCGTTTGAGCGGGACAACGAGACGGCCTACAACGAGGAACTGATGGCGTCGTACGCACCCATCATGGCCAACCTTACGGGAGAGGTCCCTGATTTCATTAACATGTCCTGGAGCGACGCCTTCCGCGAGATGTGCACCTATATGGAAGAGCGCTACGCCTTCACGGAGTGGCGCGGCGTCGACTGGGATCTGCTCTACGCGACGTATGCCCCCGGGATCGCGGATGCCGAGAAGAACCACGACAACGCCGCGTACTACCGCACGCTCCGGGAGTTTGCGTATGCCATCCCGGACGGGCACGTCATAATCCTCTCCCCCGACGACTCCGGGGCGAAGTACGCCGATATCGGGGGTGGCTACGGGTTTAGCGCCGCACGGCTCGATACGGGCAGGGTGATCGTGACCTACATCGCGGAGGGGAGCGGTGCAGAGAAGGCGGGGATCCGGTTCGGCGACGAGGTGGTCTCCTGGGACGGCCGGCCGGTCGGGGAGGCGATCAACGCGACATCGATCATCTGGAGCCCGGTCAAGCCTTCGACCGCGGAAGGCATCCTCCTCCAGAAGCAGCGGTTCCTGACCCGGGCGCCGGTTGGCACTCCGGCAATCGTCGGGATTGCCAGTCCGGAGGGTTCGGTTCCGCGCACGGTCAACCTGATCGCAGCGGAGGACGGCTACGAGACCCTCGCCCGGACGAGCATCTTCCTCGGCCGCCCGGTGAACGACGTGGAGGCCGGGACGATGGGGAATCTTAAAGTGATAATCTCGAACGATACCGTGACCTGCCGGACCCTGCCGGGCGGGATCGTCTATATCGCGGTCTATGAAGAGGCTTATGATGTCTACCAGCCCTTCAAGGCGGCGGTGAAGGACGCGATCGCGAAGGATGCGCCCGGCATCGTCATCGACCTCCGGTTCAACCGGGGCGGGGACGACAACCTGGCCGCCGCTCTCGCGGCCTGGTTCGTGGACCGGCCGGTCTTCTACGAGTACGGCACCATGTACGACCCCGGGACCGGGGAGCCCGCGGTCCTCTGGGAGTCCTGGAGCGAGCCCCGGCCCGACCGCTATGAGGGCCCGGTCGCGGTCCTCGTCAGCCCCTACACCATCAGCTCGGGCGAGGGTCTGCCGAAGGTCTTTGCAGAGTCAGGGAGGGGCGCGATCGTCTCATGGTACGGGACGAACGGGGCGTTCGGCATCGAGTCGCTCGGGCCGGTGCTGC
The DNA here is from genome assembly GCA_019136335.1 of Methanomicrobiales archaeon. Lineage (GTDB taxonomy): Archaea > Halobacteriota > Methanomicrobia > Methanomicrobiales > Methanoculleaceae > Methanoculleus. The sequence goes on along the minus strand of JAGVUK010000181.1, from coordinate 12,848 downwards.
CCCCCGGGATCATGACGGCCTTCCCGGCGGGTGCGTCGCTCGACGAGAACGGCCGGATCCAGGTGGACAGCAACGCGTCGATGGTCGGCGGAGTCGCCCCGACGGTGCGGGTGCCGCTCGACGAGGAGACCCTGGCGCGGGCGATGGCCGGAGAGGACGTCCAGCTCACGTATGCGGTCGAGTGGATCGAAGCGCAGGTGGAGAACGGGACTGCGGAGCCTTCCAGCATCCCGACGCAGAAGGCGGCGCCCGGGTGGGTGGTCCCGCTCGTGGTGATTGTGGGCCTCGTAGTCTGGTTCGGCCGGCGGTGAGGGTGGGGGAGATCTCTCGCGTTGCCGCGAAGGCGCGAAGTTCGGGACTCGTTACCTGTAACCCCTTTCGCGCCTTCGCGTGAGATTACTCCAGGCCGGAAGAGATAGGGATTTTCCGGATGGAGACGAACAACCGTGCAAAAACAGTTCTCCGGGGGCCTTCCCCGGATGCCCGTCTACTGGTATTCCGGCGGCTGGATCTCTTTTGGCAGCCCGCCTTTGAAGTGCTGCTGCACCTTCCCGTAGTACTGCCGCAGCCGTTCGTTCATCGTCGCGTGCACCTTCTCCTGCGCCCGGTCGAAGTGCGACGCGTTCACGTGGGTAGCGCCTTCCCGCATCGCGAGCATGGCCGCCTCCCGGCCGAGCGCTTCGAGGTCTGAGCCGACGAACCCCTCGGTATCGGCTGCGATCTTATGGAGGAGCCGGTCCCGTGTGGGATCGTCGAGGTCGATATTCTGCTGGGAGAAGAGGTCGACGATCTTCCTCCTCCGGAGAGAGCGCCGGAGCCCCTCGTCGTCGCTCGCCGCAACCGCGGCGCGATGGCTCCGCACATCCTCAACGCTCGCACGGCGGCCGGCACCGACCGCGAGCACCAGGTCCTCGATCTCGTTCTCCGAGAGCCCCTCGGTCACGTCCACGAGGTCTTCGATCGCAGAACCCTCGATCGGCATGTAGCGGGTGTGGATCTTGAGGATCTTCTCCCGGTCGTCCCGCCCGGGCTCGCCTATGTAGACAAGCCGGTCAAACCGCCCGGGCCGGAGCAGCGCCGGATCGACCATATCCGGCCGGTTCGTCGCTCCCATCACCACCACGCCCCGGAGTTCCTCAAGCCCGTCGATCTCGGTGAGGATCTGGTTTAAGACGCTCTCGATCACGTGCGACTCGGTGCCGCCGCCGCGGGCGGGGGCAAGAGCATCCAGTTCGTCGAAGAAGATGATGGACGGCGCCACCTGCCGGGCCTTCTTGAAGACCTCGCGGACAGCCCGCTCGCTCTCGCCGACCCACTTCGAGAGGAGCTGGGGGCCTTTGACGGGCACGAAGTTCGCCCCGCTCTCGCTCGCAACCGCCTTTGCGATCAGGGTCTTTCCGGTCCCCGGCGGGCCGTAGAGAAGGACACCCTTCGGGGGCTCGATACCCAGGTCCTCGAACTGCTCCCGCCGGGTGAGCGGGTACTCGACCGCCTCGCGGATATCCTGTTTCGCCTCGGTAAGGCCGCCCACGTCCTCCCAGGTGGTGTGCGGCACCTCGAGGAGGATCTCCCGCATGGCACTCGGGCCCACGTCGCGGAGGGCGTCGCGGAAGTCCTTGCCCTGCACCTCCATCTTCTCGAGGATCTCCGGCGGGATCTCCTCGGCCTCGAGGTCGATCTCGGGGAGATAACGCCGGAGCGCCTTGATCGCCGCCTCACGGGCGAGAGCGGCGAGGTCCGCCCCGACAAATCCGTGGGTCTGCTGGGCGATGGAGGCGATGTCCACGCCTTCCCCAAGCGGCATACCCCGGGTGTGGATGTGGAGCACCTGGACCCGGTCGTCCTCCGGCGGGACCCCGATCTCGATCTCCCGGTCGAACCGGCCGGGACGGCGGAGGGCGGGGTCGATGGCGTCGAGCCGGTTCGTGGCCCCGATCACCACGACCTGCCCCCGCTCCTCGAGCCCGTCCATCATCGTCAGGAGCTGGGCCACCACACGCCGCTCGACCTCCCCGGTCACCTCCTCGCGCCGGGGGGCGATCGAGTCGAGTTCGTCGATGAAGATGATGGCCGGCGCATGCTGCCGGGCGTCCTCGAAGACCTCGCGGAGCCGCTGTTCGCTCTCGCCGTAGTACTTCGAGATCACCTCGGGTCCCGCGATCGATATGAAGTGGGCTCCGCTCTCGCTCGCGACCGCCTTTGCGATCAGGGTCTTTCCCGTCCCCGGCGGGCCGTAGAGGAGGACGCCCTTCGGCGGCTCGATACCGAGCTTCCGGAAGATCTCAGGGTGGCGCATAGGAAGTTCGATCGTCTCGCGGACACGCTGCAGCTCGCCCTTCAGGCCGCCGATATCCTCGTAACTGATCCGTTTGACGCCCTCAAACCCGGCGGCGGGTTTCTCGGAGAACTCGATCTTCGTATTCTTGGTGATGATCACCGCGTTCTCCGGCTCCACCACCACGGCCTTGAACGCGACGAGCTGGGGCTGCATGAACGGGAGCCCCGCCTGGATCGGCACGGAATCGTTCTTCACGACGGGAAAGTCAATCAGCTTGTTGACGACGCTGCTGTAGTTGATGGGGAGCTGTTTTGGGAGATCTTCGGGAGGCGCGAGCACCACCCGTTTCGCCTCAACCTCCTCGTCCAGCGTCTTTATCTTTATACGGTCCCCGATGCTGGCGCCGGTGTTGAGCCGGGTAAAATTATCGATCCGGACCTTCCCCTGGTGCCAGTCGTTCACCATGGCACGCCAGACCTTGGCCACGGTGCGACGCTTTCCTTCGATAGCGACAAGATCTCCGGGGCTGAGCCTGAGCTGCAGCATGGTGTCGGGGTCGAGCCGTGCCTTGCCCGCCCCCTGATCCTCCGGATAAGCGCTATCTACCTTCAAGTATATCTCGGGCATTACCTCTAGTTCTTATATTTCGGGGATTTATAAGTACTGGAGGCGCATGAACGTACTTCTCTTCGATCCGTTCAACGGGGCCGCAGGCGACATGATCATCGGTTCGCTTCTCGATCTGGGGGCGGACGAGGGGCTTGTCAGGGCAGCCATGCGTTCCGTCGTCGGTGAACCGACAATAGAACGGGTAGACCGCTCCGGGATCCGTGCAGTCCAGGTGAGAGCGCATGCCCCGGTCGACCACCGCACGCTTGACGAGGTGCTCGACCGGGTGGCCGAAAGCGACGCCCCCGCCGGCGCACGGGAGATGGCCCGGCGGGTCTTTCTCCGGATACACCGGGCCGAAGAGAGCATCCACGGGACCGGGGCGCATTTCCACGAGGTGGGTGCGGACGACGCCGTCGCCGACGTGGTCGGCGCCTGCACCGCCCTCCACTCCCTCGACGTCGATGGGGTGGCCGTCCTCCCGGTCGCCCTCGGCCGGGGGTTTGCCGTCGGGGCTCACGGCACCTTTCCCATCCCGGCTCCCGCGACCGTCGCGATCCTTGCCGGGTCGGAACTTCGAACCGTTCCCGGAGACGAGGAGCGGGAACTCTGCACCCCGACGGGGGCCGCTCTCCTCGCCGAGTTCTCGACGGTCCGGCCGGAGGACCTCGGCCCGGCGGCGATCAGGGCGGTCGGCTATGGGGCCGGGAGCAGGAACCCCCGGGGAAGGCCGAACGTCCTCCGCTCGATGCTTCTTGCGGCGGAGGAGCGGGCCGGCGGCGACCGGGTCGACATCCTCGAGACGAATGTGGACGACGTGACCGGGGAGGCTCTCGCCTACACGATAAACCGCCTGATGGAGGAGGGGGCACGGGACGCAAGCGCCATCCCGGTGGTGATGAAGAAGGGGCGGAGCGGCCACCTCGTCCGGGTCGTCTGCTGCCCCGATGCGACCGACCGCCTCGTGAGGGTGATGGGCGCCGAACTCGGGACGCTCGGCATCCGCTGCATACCGATGGTCCACCGGGCGGTCGCCGAACGGACGGTTGAGCAGGTCACGGCGTCCATCCGTGGCCGGGAGTTCGCCGTGGATGTCAAATGCGGCTGGTCGGGAGGGAAGATCACCTCGTTCAAGGCGGAGTACGAGCAGGCGGCGGCATGCGCCCGGGACCTCGGCATCCCGCTTCGTGAGGTCACCGGCGCCGTCGAAGCGGCGGCACGCCGCCTCTTCATCGAGCGGGGCGTGCTCGCGCCATGAAACCGGACCGGGTCAGCACGGGGAACCGGCCCCTCGACGACCTGCTGGGCGGGGGACTCGAGCGGCGGACGATCACCCAGATCTACGGCGAACCCGCGAGCGGCAAGAGCACCCTCTGCCTGCTGGCGGCGGTCGCGAGCCTCCGGGCGGGGAACGCGGTCGTCTACATCGATACCGAAGGATTCTCGGTGGAACGGTTCACCCAGGTAGCCGGGGGGCATGCCGCGGAGTTCGCGGACCGGCTCTACCTCTTTGAACCGATCGATTTTACCCAGCAGGGGGCGATGATCGCCGATACGGAGGGGCTGCTCAGGAAGAAGGACGGCGCCCCTGTCGACCTCCTGGTGATGGACTCGGCGACCGCCCTCTACCGGACGGAACTCGACCTCGGGCGGGAGGCGGTGCGGAAACTCTCGCACCACATGATAAAACTCCTGGGCCTCGCAAAGAAGTACGATATCCCCGTCCTCATCACCAACCAGATCTACGTGGATGTGGAGCGGGACCGGGTCGCGGGCCTTGGGGGGACGGCGCTTGAGCATATATCAAAGGCCATCGTGAGGCTCGAAAAGAGAGATAGCGTCCGGCGGGCCATGCTCCGGAAGCACCGGTCCCGGCCGGAAGGGCTCTCGTTCGATTTTGTGATCACCGAGGACGGGATCAAAGCGGTATAACGCCCGAAAAGACCGTCTCGGCGGGGCCTTCCATCGTGACGGCCTCCCCGAAGCGGATGATGAGCGGGCCGCCTTTCGTCTCGACCCTCACGGTATCTCCGGTTTTGCCGAGGTGGTGGGCGACCGCCGCCGAGGCCGTGGCGCCGGTGCCGCAGCTGAACGTTTCGGCCTCGACGCCGCGCTCGAACGTCCGGATCCGGAGGGTGTCGTTGCCGGCCTCTTCGACGAAGTTGACGTTCGCACCCTCCGGGAAGGTGGGGTGGTTCCGGATGGCCGGGCCGACGGCGGCGATATCGACGGCGCCGATCTCTTTGACGAAGATAACGGCGTGGGGGACCCCGGTGTTTGCGGCATAAACGGTGAACCCGCGGATCTCCTCCCGGTACTCGCCGTTCCCGACGGCGGGGACGGCGCTCCGCTCGAACGCGGGTGTCGGCATGGTGATCGTCGCGGTGAACTCGTCGTCCGCGTACCGCATCGTCACCGGGACGACCCCGGCCCCGGTCTCGACCGAGCAGGACTCTTTGGCGTAACCGGCGTCGTGGGCGTACTTCGCGAGGCACCGGATGCCGTTCCCGCACATCGCGGCCTCGCTCTCGTCGGGCTGGAAGAGCCGCATACGGACGTCGGCTTTATCGGACGCCTGGAGGAAGAGGACCCCGTCGGCGCCGATGCCGAACCTGCGGTCGCAGTAGAGCGCCGCGAACCCTCCCTTCATCTCTTCAGGGATGATCTCCTGTTGGGATTCGTCGATCAGGATAAAGTCGTTGCCGTTTCCCTGCAGTTTGGTGAACGCGATCTCCATGGTGTAGCCTCTCTATGGTAGGTATTGGGAGCGGCGGGAGATAAACCGTGGGGGTTGGGTGAGGGATGGCAGGATCTTTGATACGGTCTCCTATCTTCCCTGTAGAGAGTATCGATCCCGGTCGAGAGGTCGCGGATCTTACAGTATGTCGGGAAGGGCTTGCTTGGGTCCGGGATGTTGTGCCTAAACAGTTCGGGACCTAACTCGACGATACCTCGTGCCCCTTTTCGACGGGGTAACCCTCCGTGCCGGGGTGCCCGGGAGTGGGAAGGCCTCCCGTATACCGGTTGAGAAAATCCCGGGCGCCCTCAGAGAGCCGGTAGCGGACGAACCGCCCGTCCCTCTCTGCGGTGACGATCCCTCCGGCCTTGAGCTCCTGCATCTGCCGGGAGATCGCCGAGCCGAAGAGCCCGAGGTGTTCTGCAAGATCGCTCCGGGTCGTATCCGGGGATCCGAGAAGATGCCTGAGAATCGTCTGGGAGAGTTCTTCCCGCAGGCTGATGAGGATGCGCTGTTCGAGATCGGTATACCTCTGGTTCCGCGCAAAGTGCCCGGTGCGGTTCCGATAGTCCACAGTGACCACCTTCCCTTCCCTGATGAGCGTATTGAGGTGGTAGCGGAGCCTTCCGCGCGATGCATCCATCAACTCGCCGAGTTCCCCGGCACCTGCGCCAGGGTTTGCGGCGATCTGCCGGTAGAGGTCGAGCCGGAAGTCGTCGTCGAGGACAGTGCGCCTGGTCACCCGCCGGAACCCGAACGGCAGGAGGACGCTCAAGACGTAGAGGAGCTCGCCGGGGAAGAAGCATGCGGGGAGGACCATGAGCATGACACGAAGGAGCATCACCCGGAGCGGCAGGTCCCGGGACGTCTTCTCCTCAAAGTCGTACGTCTCGCCGGAGTATTCCTCCGTCACCGGTTCGACGACGTAGCGAGCGGCCGCCGCGCCCGGGATCGCAAGGACTGCAAAGGCCGCGGCAACAAGGAGAAGGGAAGAGATCCGGCTCCACCGCACCATGCAGGATCGTCGCCGGAAGAAGTGTTCAACGTTTCGATACTCACCGCCAGGTGATCGTGTAGTCCTCGATCCCGGCCACATCCGCGCCGTAAACCTCAAACCACCATGTCCCGGGGTACAGGCCGGCAGAGTCCTTTATGCGCAGGTATATCCGCCCGTTCACGCCGTCGTATGCATCGTAATACGGTCCGAGCACGGTGTCCGGTGCGTACACCGTCAGCCGAAGCGAGTCGGACGAGTCGCCCCAGTTCAGGTCGACGATGAGTTCCGTTGTGCCTGCGGCAACATTGGTCGAGTACCAGTCCGTCTCGCCCTGCGTGATGCTGCCGACGTTCGTCGGCATAAACACCGGACTGTCTTCGAGCACCGTATCCCCGGCCGGGGTTACGATGTAGCTATGACTTCCGGTCCCCTGCGCCGCCGCGGCCGGGACCAGCAGCGCCGCGACGATCATGATAAGTGTTGCGATTCTGGAAAGTTTCATAGGGCCTCGCAAATGAGTTTATACAACAGCTATATGCCTTTTACAGCCACCGGAGCGATGTTTCGCGCGACATGTAACTGCGGTGGCCGTAAATGATATAAATCCCTTTTCCCAGACAAAAGAGCGTGGATGCCTGAACGGTATCCCGCGGGGGCCAGGGCACTCAATCGGCGTCGTGCCCGGAGACCGATGGTGCTGTTGGCTATCCGTGGTCTCCAGGGATGCGCATGAATGGAGGTCTGGAACCTGAAATTAAAACACCTCTCCGGAATCGGCGCCGTTTTTGCGGGGCTGCCGATTGCCGGCGTCGTCTTTGTGCCGGCGGGATGGAACGCATCCATAAGTGCTGCCCGGAGTGTGAACGCCGGCCAGAGACCACCCATGCCCGTCCGGGATTATGCTCGCACGGGAGGTATTCCACGATGTCCGAACCCGGAAGGTATATTAGGGCCGTGGTCCCGGCAGTTCTTCTGGTCGCGGCGGTCGGTATGACGGTCACCCTTTTCTGGCCGGACGGAGAGGTGCACACGATAGACGCCGCGAGCGGGCGCATCGTATTCTGCGAGGAGGCCGCCCCGGGCGCCCATGCTCTGGGGCGGGCCTGGATCGACTCCGTACTCAACGAAACGATTGCTTTTCCCGGCGCGGATGTCGTGACCGGGCTTGGCGGAAACACGTTTACGATCACCTGCATCAACCGGAACCACGGCCTCTTCGATCCCGCCCGCGCCTCGTTTACGCTGACTGTCCGGGACGCCGCAGGCAGGCCGTACAGCGAATCGGTCACCCTGGATCGGGCCGGTACAAAGACCATATCCATCTCTCTCATCGCGGAGGAGGCGGGCGAAGGAGCATTTCGGATCTCTGCGACGAGCATCCGGTAGGATGAGCAATAATTACAGATACCTGCACCAGACCAGAGCGGAGATCCGTTCGGGGCAGATCGGACTCTTCGGGGGATCGCGTGGCGGCGGAACGGGTCTTTACCGCGAGCCCAAAGGGAGTTTGCCGACCATGCCACGGGCCGGCCCTGCCGGGTCGTTCTCGCCCTGCTCCTGAATAAGAACGCCCGGGATCGTCCGGTCTCCACCCATACCTATATACCCCTCCCGAAACCAACCATAGGGTGCGTATGGCCATGAAACTCAAACTCCTGGAGCTGACCGACGACAGGGCCCGGATACTCTTCGAAGGTGAAGGCATCACCTATGTCAATGCACTCGCCGCTGAACTCCTCAACGATCCCGGGGTGGACGTGGCGCAGCACAGGCAGGTATTCCGGTTCGCAGACCCCGAACTGGTCGTCACCACGATCGGCGGCCGGCATCCTCTTCTTGCAATCACCGACGCGGCAAAGCGGCTCTCCGGCACAGCGAGCGAACTCCTCCGGCAGATGGAAGCCCTCGAGGCCGCATAGGCGGGAATCCGCACAGGCCGGGGACCCGCACGGGGCAGCCATGACAAAGAGCGCCGAAGGCTTCACCCGGATCGCCCGGGAAGTCTTTGCCCCCATCTATCCTGTCATCGCAGAGCAGGTGCTCGCGTGGTCGGGGATACAGGAAGGTTTCGCGCTGGACCTCGGCAGCGGCCCCGGCCTCCTTGCCGCCGCACTTGCCGAGAAGAGCAGTCTCTCTGTCATCGCGCTTGATACCGATCCGGCGATGGCCCGGATCGCCCGGGAGACTGCCGCCGGTTACACAGATCGGATAATCCCGGTCACCGGCGATGTCCACTGTATGCCGATCAGAGACAGCTCCGTCTCCCTCATCGTCAGCCGCGGATCGATCTACTTCTGGAGAGACCGGCCGCAGGCGTTCCGCGAGATCGAGCGGGTCCTCCGGCCCGGTGGCGCCGCATTCGTCGGCGGGAGCTTTGGAACCTCCGCACTCCGGGACGAGATCTTTCGCGAGATGCGGCGGCGAAACCCGGACTGGGACCGCGATGTCGCCAGGAGGAGCGGGTGGGCGACCCCCGGGGTGCTCCGCCGGGAACTTGCGGCGAGCGGGGTCGTCTCCTCCCGCGTCCGGGAAGAAGAAGCAGGGTTATGGGTAGAGATCAGGAAGGTCTGATCCCCTTTTAGTCGGCACGCTCGGTGAAGATGATCGTCCCGGCGATCCGGGTGATCTTCACCTTCACCGTCTGGCCCGGTTTTGCATTCGCGACATACATCGTGTAGCGGTCGATCTTCACCACACCGTCGCCGCGCTTCGAGAGGAACTGCGGGGTGACGTCCATGATGGCGCCTTCGGTCGGTTTCGCCGCCGCAGAGGGGTCAACGGTCGATCTCCGCTTCCTGACCGGCCGGTGGCCGCCGCAGGCGTCGCACCGGAGCGTCAGGATCCGGTCGCTCTTCACGAGACGGGTGTCGGGCTTACCGCACTCCGAGCAGATGACGTAGTCCTCGACGTAGCCCCGGATGATTGCATTGATCTGCTCCTGCTCGAACTTCCCGGAGAAGACGGCCCGCGTCCCCTCGATCTTGCCGGCGGTGCCGAGCTCGCCGAGGAGGTGTTTCATCAGGTGGTCCTGATCGCGCCGGAGGATGCCCGCAATCTCGGCGAAGTTCTCAAGGACCGTGGTCTTCCCCTCGATGAAGGCACGGGCGACAGGAACCGTGAACCGATCTTCAAACTCCGTCGGCTCCGTGATATTGGTATACGCCTTCTTCAGAAGGTCTTCATATGACGGGGTCATACCCCAGTATTGGTCGCGCCACGTCAAAAAGTGAGTACCTCGCGAACGGGCTTGCACACGCTTATGTAGATAGGCAGCCCACCAGTTTTACAGTATGTTATCGGCTCAGGACCTTGCATTGCTGCGAAAAACCCTCGGGCGCGACCCGACCGACGTCGAGCTTGCCTGTTTTGAAAACCTCTGGAGCGAACACTGCAGTTACCGGTCCACGAAACCTCTCCTCAAGACGCTGCCGACGGAGGGAGGCGAGGTGCTGCTCGGGCCGGGGGACGACGCCGCGATCGTGCGGTTCAGTGATACCTGCGCCCTCGCCATCGGGATGGAGAGCCACAACCACCCAAGCTACGTCGACCCCTACGACGGCGCCGCGACCGGCGTCGGCGGGATCGTCCGCGATATCCTCTCCATGGGCGCCCGCCCCATCGCCCTGATGGACCCGCTGTACTTCGGCCCTCTTGAGAGCGAGAAGAACCGCTACATCTTCGAGCACGTCGTCGCCGGGATCGGTGATTACGGCAACTGCATCGGAGTGCCGGTCGTCCGGGGCGAGCTCGTCTTCGATCCCTCTTACTCGGGAAACCCGCTCGTGAACGTCGTCTGTGTCGGCATCGTGGACCCGGACCGCTACATCACCGCCCGGGTGAAGGTGCCGGGCAACCGCCTGGTTCTGATCGGCTCCTCGACCGGGCGGGACGGCCTTGGGGGGGCGTCGTTTGCCTCCCGCGACCTCTCTCTGGATGCAGAGGCCGCCGACCGGCCGAGCGTCCAGGTTGGGGACCCCTACACCGAGAAGCTCCTCATCGACGCGATCCTTGCGATGGCAGAGACCGGGAAAGTCCTCTCCTGCCGTGACCTCGGGGCGGCGGGGCTTGCCGGGGCGTCGAGCGAGATGGCGAGCACGTTCGGGGCGGTCATCTACGCGGACCGGGTCCACCTCCGGGAGACCGGGATGGTGCCCCGGGAGATCATGCTCGCCGAGTCCCAGGAGCGGATGCTCATCGAGGTGGCTCCCGGCGACGTCGCCCTGATGGGAGCGATCGCGGAGAAGTACGATCTCCGGTGGAGCGAGATCGGCGAGGTGATCGCCGACCCCCGCTACATCGTGAAGTTCCACGGCGAGGTCGTCGCCGACCTTCCGATCGACCTTCTGGTCGGCGGGGCGCCGCTCTGTGCCTGGGAGAAGAAACCGTATGCGGCAGAGACGCCGTTCGTCCGCCCGAAGACCGCGGTAAAGGACCTCGCGCTCGCGGTCCTCGCGCACCCGGATGTGGCAAACAAGGACTGGGCCTACGAGCAGTACGACAGGGACGTCCAGCTCCGGTCGGTCTCGCTTTGCCACGACGCCGCGGTCCTCCGCCTCGAAGACAAAGCGCTCGTCCTCTCCTGCGGGTGCAACCCCCGGCACATCTACCTGAGGCCCTTCGAGGGGACGGCGAACGCCGTCATCGAGAACGCAAGCAACCTCGCCTGCCTCGGTGCCGACCCGCTCTGCATCGTCGACTGCCTCAACTTCGCGAGCCCCGAGCACCCGGAGGTCTTCTGGCAGCTTGAGCAGTGCGTCCTCGGCCTCGGGGACGCGGCGCGGAGGATGGCGATACCGATCGTCGGCGGCAACGTCTCGCTCTATAACGAGAGCGACGAGTTCGGGACGCAGATCAAGCCCACGCCGTCGCTCGGGATGGCGGGACGGGGGGAGGTCCGGGAGTGGGTGCCCCCCGCCGAAGGCGAACTCCTCGCCCTGATCGGGAAGACACTGCCCGTCTTCGGGGGATCGGTCCTCGACGCCGTCACGGGGTGCGGCGGCCCGGCGCCCGCGATGGCCGACCCGGCCGCGGTCAGCCTCGTCCGGGATCTTGTCCGGGACAACCGGGTCACGGTCGCGACCGACCTCTCCCGGGGTGGGCTCCTTGCGGCGCTCGTGAAAGTCGCGCCGCGCGCGGACGTCAGCCTCGCCGGCGATCCCCTCGAAGAACTCTTCTCCGAGACCTACGGCCGGTTCCTGGTCGCGGTCCGGGACGAAGCGGCCCTTGCCGGGGTGGAGCACAGGACCATCGGCACGGTCGGCGGCGACGCCCTCACCCTCCGGCTGAAGGGTGAGACGGTCGTCATCACGCCCGGCGAGCTCGAGACGGCGCTCACCTCGACGACCCGGCTGATGCGTTACTGAACAACCCTCTCTTTTTCCGACCGGCGGACGAGATCGACAAGGGCATCCATGCCCTCTCCTGTCCGCACATCCCGCACCGTGAACCCGACCACGCCCCGGGCGTCGGCGCCCCGGCCGGCAAGCATCGCCTGCAGCCGCTCAAGGGTCTTTCCCGGCATCCCGCGTGATGTGCAGAAGACGACCGCGGGTTTCCCCTCGATGCCCACGAGAGCCTTGAACGCCGCGTTGACCGCGGGTGTCGGGTTGCCCGCCCATACGGGGGTCCCGACGACGACGACCTCGTAGCCGGCAACGTTGATTGTGGCGGGTTCGATAGCGGCGAGTTCCCCCCTCATGGCCCGCGGAGCGCCTTTGAGGTACATTCCCATCTTCGAGTAGCCCGCAAGATCCCTGACCGCGACGAGATCGCCTTTGATCGCGGCGGCGAGCCGTTCAGCGACGGTCCGGGTGTTGCCGGTCTCCGAATGATAGATGATGCAGACAGACATACCCTCCGGTTGGCCGAAGGGTATAAACGGGTATCGACCGGAGAAAAAAAGAACGGAAGGTGGTTACTTCCGGAACTGCGGCATAAACCCGCGGAGTTCCTTCCCGACCTCTTCGATCAGGTGCTCCTCGTCCGCTCTTGTCAACGCAGTGAAGACCGGGCGGTTCACCATGTTCTCAAGCATCCACTCCCGCGCGAACTCGCCGTTCTGGATCTCCTCAAGGATCTCCTGCATCGCCGCGTAGGTCTCCGGCCCGATGACACGGGGGCCGCGCGTCAGGTCGCCGTACTGGGCGGTGTTGCTGATCGAGTCGCGCATCTTCGTAAACCCGCCCTCGTAGATCAGGTCGACGATGAGTTTCATCTCGTGCAGGACC
>JAGVUK010000009.1 GCA_019136335.1 Methanomicrobiales archaeon | reverse complement strand
CCGGGGAGTATGCCGGGTAATTGCCGTCGGTCTGCTCGACGATGACAAGAAATCGATACATTGTTCATCCCTCATTTTAAGTCCTGCCTGTTTGAGAACGCTGTTCAGCGTTCCCGGAGCAATTATTCCGCTTCCTCTGCCGGAGCATCGAATTCCGGGAGAATGGCCCGCACTCCCCGCTCCAGGGCAGGGACCTCGTTTTTGAGGATGTTCCAGACAATCCTCCAGTCGACCTCAAAGTAAGCATGAATGAGCTTATCTCGGGAACCGGCAATCAACCGCCAGGGGGTCTCCGGGTGTTGTTCTTTCAGGGGCCCGGAGATGTTCTTCGTTGCCTCTCCGATGATCTCGATTGCGCGGATGACGGCATGCCGTCGCACCGGATCTACGTCAATCCTCTGCACATTTCGCGAAGGAATACGGTCTCATCGATGATGTGCCGGAGGAAGAGGTCGTCACGCTTCACACCAGATGACCTCCTCTTCGACATACGGCCGGAGGTACTGGCTGAGTCCCTGTTCGGTGACGAGGTCCACCCGGCGGCAAAAGAGGTCCTCGAGGTAGAACGCGAGCTCCATGAAGTTCCGGAACGTCGTCTGCCCCGGTGCAAACTCGACCAGCACATCGACGCCGCTCCCCGGCCGGTCTTCGCCCCGGGCGGTCGATCCGAAGATGCCGATCTTTGCCACGCCGAACCACTCACGGAGCAGCGGGAGCACTTCTTCGAGCCGGGTGACGAAGATGCTCTTTTCCCCCCGGTGCACCAGGTCTGCCATACGGGTTCTGCTCCACTCCCGATCGTACCCGGGGGCGAGGAGATGATGAAGATTGTCCCGGGGGAGCAGGGGTGAACTGAGCGTTCCCTCGTTCATCAGTCAGGTTGTCCGGCGTAATCCTGTTCCGGACCTGGTGCGGGTATCCTTCAATCTTCTTTCTCCACGTCAAGGACGCGCCTGTAGAGAGCATCGTGGATCCAGAAATTCCCCCGCTCCCGCAACCGGTTCATCTCCTCTGCAAGTGAGGAAACCTGCCCTTCACGCTTCGCCTGGATTAAGAGGCCGATGATGCCGGTTACCGGAAGGTCGTAGATTCCTGCTACACGGCGTCCCTCGGCCTCATCAAGGAGGAGCACGTCAGGCTGGATCTCGATGGCAAGGGCAATGCTCTCCGCTTCGCCGGCGTGGAGTTCCTGTTCGAGCAGGCGCATCAGGGCTCTATCGGAGGGCTCGACCACGCGCAGCCATCCGGACTCGCGGGCCTCCCGGATCCCGGTTGCCCCCGGCCGGCTGCCGCCCTGCTCCACGACCTCCCGCCAGACTGCAGGAGGAATACATACCGATGAAAAGCGACGGAGCAGGTCGATGCGGCCGATCAGCGAGAGATGGATGAGCGGCGAAGAGTTAGTGACCGCGAGCGGCATAGGCGATGTCCCGGTCGAGGTCCTCGTCGGCATAATGCCGGGGGATCTTCCGTGCTCCAAGCAGTTCCTCCCACTCCCACCGGTTCATCCTCGCAAGCGCCGCCGCCTTCCCGGAAGAGAGGATGCCCCGCTGGTAGAGCGCCACCGCAAGCTCCCGCTGCAGTTCGGCGGCAACGGTATCGGGAGGAAGCCGAAGCGCCTGGACGATCTCCCGGGGGACCGTGATGGTAACATCAGCCATGGCGGTTTCACCTGATGAATAAGGGATGGGAGAGCCGATAAATATGGTGGTGAGGGGGGGGCCGCGACGCCCCGCTGTGGCCCCGTTACGTGGGTGTGCGTGCCCTGTGCATGCCGGACCGAGCATGAATGAGCGTGGAGGACGATGTTTACACCGCTGGAAAGCCATCGATACAGGAGGAGTGGAAGATGAACTCGAGAGACCGGAGATCAACCGGCAGGGAAGATGTTGCGGATCCCGGGTCTTCGTACAGTCCCCACCCTCCGCAGGATTCGACCGTTCGCGGCCCCGCCGGCCCGTCCGGTATTGTACCGCAGGCCCGTGAGGGACCGTCCTGCCGCTCAAGGCAGGAAGACTTCAGGATGCTCATCAAGCGGCACAAAAAGACCCTCGACCTCCTGGCGGAATAATCACCGCCTGATTTTTGCGACCGGGTGCAGCCAGGCACGGACATCCTCCCGTGTTGTTTTGCCTTCGGCAATGTCCCGTACAACTCTGTTGTTCTCCTCGTCCGGGCTTACAATGACGTACCGTTCCGGGGTCCGGAGCAGGATGAGGGCCGCGAGCAGAAACGCAATCCGCTTATTCCCCTGGACAAACGGATGCCCCGTCACAAGGCCGTGGAGGACGAACGCGGCTCTCTCAAACGGGTCGGGCATGCCGTTACTCAAGGTGATGACGAAGTCGAGGTTTCCGGGATTGAGGAACCGGCCCTCGAGGCCCCGGTCTTCCTCGACGCCGCTTGCCCGGACGATCTCCATCTGGTAGCCGATGACTTCCTCGACCGTGAACTCTTCCCTACGCTCTCGCAGCTCCCGCCCGTTCTCCGGCGCCGGACTGGTAAATGATGATCTGTTGGAGGTGATCGGGAAAAAGGTTGCTCATGGGCCGCTCGTGTAAGGAGGGGACGATTGTGACCGTCGGGACGGGACCGGCCGCCGAGGAGGTGTTTCGCCTCCCGGACGAGGGCGAGGAGGGCGGCCTGCTCCGCGTCCGTCGCGGCGCGGTGGGAGGTTACCCTCGATTGACCGCTATGTAGATGGCTGAAGACCGCGAGCGGGGGACCGGGAACCCGTCCTCCTGGAGCCCCTCGATGTGGAGCTCGATCGCCTCGTGCATCCGCTCTTCGGCTTCCTCACGGGTCGTTCCGGTGGCCACGCACCCCGGAAGGTCCGGGGAGTATGCCGAGTAATTGCCGTCGATCTGCTCGACGATGACAAGAAATCGATACATCATTCATCCCTCATTTTAAGTCCTGCCTGTTTGAGAACGCTGTTCAGCGTTCCCGGAGCAAGTTCGTCTGCCGGATGCCCGGCGATGGTGATCCGGCCGGGTTTTGACGGATGCTTATACTGCCGGTGACTGCCCCGGGTCGCCACCAGGTACCATCCATCCGCTTCGATCATCTTTATGCAGTCTCTCACTTTCATACTTTTTCTCCGCCCATATCCGCTGATCCGGAACCCCGGGCGTACTGTGCTACTACCCTGTACTCCACGTCCCCGGCGTAGCGGGGGATGACGTGGACGTGCAGGTGCATCACCGTCTGCCCGGCGGCCGCGCCGACGTTCACGCCGACGTTGTAGCCGTCCGGGTGGAACCGGCCATCGAGGAGGGTTTTCGCCTCCCGGACGAGGGCGAGGAGGGCGGCCTGCTCCCCGTCTGTGGCGTCGAAGAGGCCGGGGATGTGGCGGAAGGGGGAATTCTGGTCCGGGCAATAGTCCGTGCCAACGCTATGTCTGATCTCTGGCTTATTCTCTCTCCAATTCAAGGCCATGCCTACACGGGGCATCGTAAGTCCGACTCCCACGGCCGGTTCGTCTCCTCCGCACGTGAGGGGGCTTACCCTTCGTGCCTGGGCAAAAGTCCGACAGTGCCTGCGAGCGTGCAGGAGGCAAGGAAGAGGCTTAATGAGAAACCGGCTCAATCATTTATGCAAACAGGGTGACCGGGAGGAGAGGGCAATGTCTGAGGATTTGAACGTCATATTGCGAGAGATGATTGATCTTCCGGCCGAAACCGAGTGGATCGAGTTCAAAGAGGCAAAGATCAACTTTGATTTCGACGACCTGGGCAGATATTTCTCGGCACTGAGCAATGAAGCCAACCTGTATGGGAAACCGGCAGGCTGGCTGATCTTCGGCATCACCGACAGATCGCCCCGAAAGATTGTCGGCTCAAATTATCGCCTGACGCCTCCTGGCCTCGACCGTCTCAAAGAGCAGATCGCACAGCATACGAATCACCAGATGACGTTTGCCGGCATCTATGAACTCAAGACAGATGGGAAGCGGGTGGTGCTGTTTGAGATTCCTGCAGCGACGCGTGGTATCCCGACTACATGGAATGGTGTTGTGTATGGTCGTATCCACGAGTCTCTCGGACCTCTTGCCCTCCACGAGATCGAAGAGATACGCCGGCAGGCCCCTCTGGACGACTGGTCGGCGAAGGTCTGTGAGGGGGCAACGCATGCGGACCTCGATCCTGAGGCGATCGCCTTTGCGCGGGAAGAATATAAGAAGAAGCACCAGCACCTTGCAGGCGAGGTTGACGAGTGGGACAACGCTTCATTCCTTGCCAGGGCAAAAGTCTGCAGTCAGGGCCGGATCACGAATGCCGCAATCATTCTCCTGGGGAAGAGTGAGGCCACCCATCTTCTTGTACCTGCAATTGCACATATCACCTGGGTTCTCAGGAATGAGGACGAGGTGGAGATCGACTACGCCCATTTTGGGTTGCCGCTGATTCTCGCTGTTGACAGAGTTTTTAGCAGGATTAGAAACCTCACCGTCCGCTATATTTCAGGGGAGACGCTGTTTCCTCTTGAGGTGACGCAATATGATCCATGGGTGATCCGTGAGGCGTTGCACAACTGTATCGCCCACCAAGACTACTTGCAGTCGGCCCGCATCACGGTGACGGGAGACCTGGCTCCCTGATGTTTACCAATCGCGGCAATTTTATTCCGGGAACAGTCCGGAGTGTGATCGAGCGCGATACACCTCCGGATCGGTATCGAAATCCCTTCCTTGCCAATGCGATGGTGGAGTTAAACATGATCGACACCATCGGCAGCGGGATCAAGCGGATGTTTAGAATACAGCGGGACCGCAACTTTCCGATGCCTGACTATGATCTCGACGAAGAAGGCGTAGTGCGGGTCACGATTCCCGGCCGGGTGATCGATGAGAGGTATACTCGGATGCTGATCGAGCGCAAGGATCTTACATTGATGGACGTGATCACCCTCGATAAGGTACAGAAGGGCCGGCCGGTAACTAGAGAGGAGCGAGACGCTCTGCGCGAGAAGAAACTCATCGAGGGGCGATCTCCGAATCTATATGTGTCAGCGAGTGTCGCCGCTGAGACTGATACGCGGGCTGACTATATCCGAAAGCGATCATTTGACAGGGCTTACTTCAAGGATATGGTGGTGGCGTACCTGCAAACATATCATGAGGCACGGTGGCCGGAGATCGAAGGTCTGTTGCTGGACAAAGTTTCCGATGCTTTGAACGAGAAGCAAAAGCGCGAGTTCATCAAGTCCCTCCTGAAGGAGATGCGAAAGGAGGGGACGATTGTGACCGTCGGGAAGACGAGGGGCGCGAAGTGGGTGCTCGCCCCATCCCCTTCTGAGAAGGTATGATTGGGGATAATTGGGGAAGATGATCCCAATCTCCTGCAGTAGATTGGGGATAATTGGGGAAGATGATCCCAATCTCCTGCAGTAGTTTGTAAAACAAACCTCAATTTTGGATGTTTTTATACCATGGATTGTGGAAGATTAGGGTTCGGTTGCGGACTATTGGGGATGTCATTTCAAACATCGACCTGAGATAGCATAATCTGGCGCTGCGGATTGGGAGCTTAACGCGTTGCACTCATTCTGGTTTCCCGATCCTTTCTCTCAATACCTCCTCTTCTCCGGGATCGCCCCCCGCACCCCGCCCCGGGGGTCCTCCACATCCCCGGCGTAGCGGGGGATGACGTGGACGTGCAGGTGCATCACCGTCTGCCCGGCGGCCGCGCCGACATTCACGCCGACGTTGTAGCCGTCCGGGTGGAACCGGCCGTCGAGGAGGTGTTTCGCCCCCCGGACGAGGGCGAGGAGGGCGGCCTGCTCCTCGTCCGTCGCGTCGAAGAGGCCGGCGACGTGCCGGAAGGGGATGATGAGGAGGTGGCCGGGGCTCGCCGGGAATTTGTCGT
>JAGVUK010000044.1 GCA_019136335.1 Methanomicrobiales archaeon | reverse complement strand
GTTTATGGGAAAATAATCATCTTGTTTCGAAAACAAGATGATGTCCTCTCCCGGATTCCACCCATACGTTTATATGTGGTTTTCTCACATCTACAGGTAGGTGATACACCTATGGACTACGGTACTCTTATCTCCAGGTCATTTGAGTATACCAAAGATGCCCTGGTAGGAAAGTGGATGCAATGGGTCATCCTGGCCGTCCTGTCACTCGTGCAGGCGCTCACGCTCTCCCTGATCCCGCTTCTTTCCGGCTATGCCGTGCGGGTGCTCGGCGGGAAGACGCCCGCCCCCGAGATTGACGACTGGGGCCGGCTCTTCGTCGACGGCTGGAAGATGAATATTATCATGCTGATCTACATGCTCCCGGCGATCCTCGTCTTCCTGGTGCTCGGGGGTATCGGCGCAATCGGTCTCTTTGCAAACGAGGCAGCCGGCGGCGACCCGACGGCAGCAGGCGCTGCAGCGCTGAGTCTCCTTGGGGGCTTCCTTCTTGCAGGGCTCGTCGCGCTCGTCATGGCGTTCATCGCCCTGTTCGCCCTGCTCCGCTTCGCCCACACGGACAGCCTCGGTGAGGCGTTCAACTTCGGCGCGATCCTTTCGCACATCGGCAAACTCGGGTGGGGGACCTGGATCATCGCGGTCATCGTCCTCTTCATCGTCGCACTCGTCTACGGCTTCGTGGTCGGCCTCGTCTCCTGGATACCCTTCCTGGGCTGGCTCATCGCCCTCTTCCTCAACGCCGCGTTCGTCGTCTTCTACTCCCGGTACCTCGCCCAGGTCTACGAAGACACACCCGCTCCCGCATAAGGCCGGGAGAACCCTTCTCTTTTTCGCTGTCGCGGCATCGCGCGACGCCCGGCCGGCCCCTTTTCCCGAATCCGCCCCCTCTCCTCCCGTGAGCGAAACGGCGTGCTTATCTCCCTAAACGAACGATTCCTACCTGAACATGCGGTGATACCCATGGATTACATCCGGTTACTCAGCGAATCCTTCGACTACACGAAGGAAGCCCTCTGGGGCAGGTGGGTCCGCTGGCTCCTCCTGCTCGTCAGCGTGATCATATTCCCGCTCATCTACGGTTACGGCGTGCGGATCATGAGCGGCGTGAAACCCGCCCCAGAACTCGAAGACTGGGTCGGGCTTTTTGTCGACGGCATCAAACTGATCATCATCACGGTCGTCTACGCCATCCCGATCTGGGTCCTCGCGCTCATCCCCCTTGCGGCGTATTTCATCCCGGTCTCGGCGACAACGACCCCGGCAACAGGCTCCGGGTCACTCTTCAGCCCCGAAGTGGCCATCATCGTAGCCCTGGTCGTCTTCATCATCTTCGTCGTCGCCGCCATCGCCGTCGGCATCCTTGCGACCTTCGCGATGGTCCGGTTCTCCCGGACGGGGAGGATGGGCGAGGCCTTCAGGGTAGGCACGCTCCTTGCCCACATCGGGAGGATCGGGTGGCTGGACGTCTTCATCGCCCTGCTCATCGTGGGAATCGTGCTCGCGATCGTCGAGTTCGTCCTCCTCCTGGTGCCGTTCATCGGCTGGCTCTTCCTCATCCTCCTTACGCCGGCGTTCATCATCTTCACCTACCGCTACATCGCCCTCATATACGAGAGCGCCCCCGCGCCGGCGTAAAACACTCCCTTTTTTTCCAAATCCGGCACAAAATCTGGTGCCTTGCTCATTCCGGCAGATGCAGTCCCGTCGTTATCCCCTGCTGCCGGTGACGGAGGCCGGGAGTACGGCCCCGGGTGGGAGTTTTTCAACAGACCCTTTAGCGAAGCGCCAGAACCCCCGGATGCCCAACCTTTAAGTAATGGCGCTGCCAATTCTCTGGTGGTGAAACCCACTATGAGTGATTGTTTTATTTGGTGAATCGATCCGCTTTTTTGACACTACCTTACGGGACGGCGAACAGACACCGGGTGTCTGCCTGACGCCGGCCGGAAAGCTTGAGATTGCAACGCACCTCGCCGATGTCGGCGTCCACGTCATCGAAGCTGGCTCTGCAGCCGCTTCCGCCGGAGAACGCGAATCCATCCGTGCAATAGCCGATGCCGGGCTTTCCGCCGAGTGCTGCACCTACGTCCGGGCACTCTCCGGGGATATCGATCTTGCAGCGGATGCCGGCGCCGACTCCGTCCACCTCGTCGTCCCGGTGAGCGATCTCCATATCGCAAAGAAACTCAGGAAGACCCGCGAGCAGGTCTCTCATATGGCATGGAGCGCCGTCGAGTACGCAAAAAGCCGCGGTCTCATTGTCGAACTCTCCGGCGAGGACGCGTCCCGCGCCGACCAGGCGTTCCTCGCGGAGGTCTTCCGGGAAGGTGTGGAACGGGGCGCCGACCGGCTCTGCTTCTGCGACACCGTCGGGCTCCTCACGCCCGAGCGGGCGGCCGAAGTCATCCCGCCGCTCCGGTTTGCCCCGCTCTCCATCCACTGCCACGACGACCTCGGCTTTGGGCTCGCAACCTCCGTCGCCGCCCTCCGCGCCGGGGCAACCTGCGCCCACGTCACCGTCAACGGCCTCGGGGAGCGGGCGGGAAACACGGCCCTCGAAGAGCTGGTGATGGCGCTCGAGGTCCTCTACGGGGTTGATACCGGGATTGCGACCGAGGATCTCTACCCCCTCTCGACTCACGTCGCCCGGCTGACCGGGGTGCCGCTTGCGACCAACAAACCCATCGTCGGCGAGATGGCCTTCACCCATGAGAGCGGCATCCACGCCCACGGGGTGATGCGGGACGCAAGCACCTATGAGCCCCTCCGGCCGGAGCGAGTGGGAAGGAGGCGCCGCATCGTCATCGGCAAACACTCCGGGTCGGCGGCGGTCGAGGCCGCGCTCCACGACATGGGGTATGCCCCCGACGGCGCGCAGCTCGCGGAGATCGTTGCCCGGATCAAGCAGGTCGGGGACGCCGGGATGCGGGTGACCGATGCCGACATCATGGCGATCGCCGACACCGTCATGGCGATCGAGTTTAAGCCCTGTCTTGAACTGCGCCAGTTCACCATCGTCTCGGGGAGCAACGCGGTGCCGACCGCATCGGTGACGATGCTCGTCAACGGCGACGAGGTCACGGGTGCCGCAGTCGGGACCGGGCCGGTGGACGCGGCGATCCGCGCGCTCCAGAAATCGGTCGCGGACGTCGGCAGCGTCCGGCTCGATGAATATCGCGTCGCTGCGATAACGGGCGGCACAGACGCCCTCGTTGACGTTTCGGTGAAACTCAGCAGGGACGGGAAGACCGTGACGTCGCGGGGTGCGCGGACCGACATCATCATGGCAAGCGTCGAAGCAGTTATCGCCGGGATGAACAGATTACTCAGTGAAGAGCATGAAGACCGGAGCCAGGACTCTGATTGAAGCGCTGCAGCGTGAAGGGGTGGATACCATATT